>NZ_JACJES010000020.1:0-55375 GCF_014164175.1 Pseudoalteromonas sp. SG44-5
GCTCAGCTTCAGCTTCAGCTTGCTCTGCTGCAATACGTGCTTGCTCTAAACGCTCAGCTTCTGCTTGCTCTGCTGCAATACGTGTTTGCTCTAAACGCTCAGCTTCTGCTTGCTCTGCTGCAATTCGTGCTTGTTCTAAACGCTCAGCTTCAGCTTGCTCTGCTGCAATACGTGCTTGCTCTAAACGCTCAGCTTCTGCTTGCTCTGCTGCAATACGTGTTTGCTCTAAACGCTCAGCTTCAGCCTTTTCCACTGCCGCTTTTTCTTGCTCAAGGCGCATCTGCGCTTCTTGCTCTGCTAAACGCTGCTGTTGCTCTAGCTGTAATGCATGAGCATCTGCTTGCTGTTTTGCGAGTAACTCAGCATTGGCTTTTTCAATCGCTAGCTTTTCAGCTTGCTCTCTCTGTGCTTGCTCGGCTGCAAGCTTTTGCTGCTCTAAATTCTCAGTTTCAGCTTGCTCTGCTACAATACGTGCTTGCTCTAAACGCTCAGCCTCTGCTTGTTCTGCTGCTGCTTTTTCTTGCTCAAGGCGCATCTGCGCTTCTTGTTCTGCTAAACGCTGCTGTTGCTCTAGCTGTAATGCATGAGCATCTGCTTGCTGTTTTGCGAGTAACTCAGCATTGGCTTTTTCAATCGCTAGCCTTTCGGCTTGCTCTTTTTGGACTTGCTCCGCTGCTATTTTTTCTGCAGCCTCTTGCTCCGCTTTTTCAGCGGCCAGTCGCTGTTGCTCTAAATGCTCTGCTTCAGCTTTTTCTGCTGCTAAGCGCGCTTGCTGTTGGTTATCGGCCTCTTGGGCACTTTGTTCCGCTTGTTGTTTTTTATCTGACTTACCAAAACCTAACCAAGACAGTAATTTACTTTTTTTTGCCATACTTGCTAATAACCACTTATAAAATTCTGATAAACTAACGATAATAATAGTATGTGCGTTAACTGCTATTTTAAACTGTTTAAAGGCACAATCTATTGTCCAGGATGCTTATACTACCACTTTTAATGCAGTTGAAAAATAATACGCTATGATATGATTGCAATATTATCTGAGCTAGATAGCAGATACCAATTTTTAGTGAGCTAAATGAGAAAAAAAACAACGCAAAATAAAGTAACTAGCAAATCCAGCGATGGCTTTATTAGAGTGATCAGTGGCCAATTTAGAGGCCGAAAGCTGCCCGTCAAAGACGTACAAGGGCTGCGCCCAACAACTGATCGTATAAAAGAAACTGTGTTTAATTGGTTAATGCAAGATACCCGAGAGGCAAATGTGCTCGACTGTTTTGCCGGTTCTGGCGGTTTAGGTTTTGAGGCACTGTCGCGATTTGCTAAAAGCGCTACTTTTGTTGAACTTGACGCTGCTGCAGCAAAGCAAATTGAGCTAAACATTAGTACTTTAAAGCTGCAAAACGCACACGTAAAACATACCAATACACTGGCATTTTTAGAGCAAATTAATAGTAATGAGCCATTTAATCTAGTTTTTGTTGACCCGCCATTTCGTAAAAACTTGGCACAATCGAGCGCTGATTTACTAGAAAACAATCAATGGCTAAGCAGTGACGCTTTAATTTACATTGAGGTGGAAAGCGAGTTAAGCACCTTTACTGCACCAATCAACTGGTTGTTAATTAAAGAAAAAAAGGCTGGGCAAGTTTTTTGTCGTTTGTATCAACGCCAAGTAAATTAACACTGTTTTAGATGCCAGCTTTCTGTTAATATTATCCTTTACATGTGGTGTTGCTTCGGATTACAATACCGCACCATTTTTGAACCACTTGATCAATGTTTGATCAACTTGAGCAACGCTCATAATTTAGGTAGGTGAATTTTTAATGCCAGTAATTAAAGTAAGAGAGAACGAACCGTTTGACGTAGCACTTCGTCGCTTCAAGCGTTCATGTGAAAAAGCAGGAATCCTTTCAGAAGTTCGTCGTCGCGAGCACTATGAAAAACCAACAGCTGAGCGTAAGCGTAAAAAAGCTGCTGCAGTAAAACGTCACATGAAAAAACTTTCTCGTGATAACGCACGTCGCGTTAAATTATACTAATATATTAGGTCTTGTATAAATGAGCCTTTTAATAACGCTAAAAGATGCGCAAAAAGATGCGATGAGAGCCAAAGACAAATTACGTCTTAACCCTATTCGCATGGTACTTGCTGAAGTCATGAAACGTGAAAAAGACGAGCAAATAACACTAGACGACGCAGGTATTACCTCCGTTATAGTGAAGCTTGTTAAACAACGTCGTGACTCTTACACTCAGTACAAAGATGCTGGGCGTGATGATTTAGCTGATATTGAAGCCAATGAAATAGTAGCACTTGAAACTTTCTTACCTCAAAAATTGAGTGAAGAAGAAATAATTGCTCTCATTGATGCGGCTATTGCTGACACTAACGCAGCAGGTATGCAAGACATGGGTAAAGTAATGGGTATAATCAAAAGCAAAGCTGAAGGTCGCGCCGATATGGGCAAAATCTCTGGTTTAATTAAGCAACGATTAACAGCCTAGTACTCCCACATACATTAAGTATGATTGAAGTAAACCGAGCCTAGAGCTCGGTTTCTTTGTTTTTGTATCCGATTTGTGTTCAAATCTACAAACGTGCTATTTGCACCCGCCCTATTTAATAGCAATTAATATATGCGTATAAAATCGCTTGGTTTTATTTGTAGGGTTATAAATTTAATCTCGCTTTCATTGTTATTCTAATTATCTCAGGACGTTATTTTACTAATGGCTGGAAAGATCCCACGTAATTTTATAGATGACTTGCTTGCCAGAACCGATATTGTCGACCTGATAGACTCAAAAGTCGGTCTTAAAAAAGCCGGTAAAGACTACCAAGCTTGCTGCCCTTTTCATAACGAAAAATCGCCTTCGTTCACCGTCTCCCAAGATAAACAGTTTTATCACTGCTTTGGCTGTGGCGTTAACGGTAATGCTATTTCGTTTGTTATGGAATACGAAAAACTTGAGTTTGTTGATGCTATTGAAGAGCTTGCAAGTTTACTTAATTTAGAAGTTCCCCGTGAGCAAGGTAGCGGCTCGGCACCTGAGCGTACTGCAGCGCAAAAACGCTCTGATTACGATTTAATGCTCCATACTGCAAGGTTTTATCAACACCAGTTAAAGCACCATAGTAATTCTGCCGCTGTTATTGAATACGTTAAAGGCCGGGGCTTAAGCGGCGAAATAGTTAAAAAGTTCATGATAGGTTATGCACCAAGTGAATGGGATGGTTTGTGCCTACAACTTGGCCGTAACAAAGAACAAAAAGAGCAATTGGTAGAGCTAAAACTCGCCTCAGAAAAAACACCTGGCAGACAGTTTGACTTTTTTCGCGATCGATTAATGTTCCCTATTCGCGATAAACGTGGCCGCGTAGTTGCCTTTGGTGGGCGCGTAATGCAAGCCGATCAAGGCCCTAAATATTTAAACTCGCCAGAGACACGTATTTTTCATAAAGGCTTTGAACTCTATGGTTTATATGAAGCTAAACAAGCACACAAAAAGCTCGACCATGTACTGATTGTTGAAGGCTATATGGATGTGGTGGCGCTGGCAGAGCAAGGTATTGAATATGCCGTTGCAGCACTTGGGACAGCAACAACCAGTGAGCATATGCACACTCTATTTAGAACAACAGATAAAGTAATTTGTTGTTACGATGGTGACCGTGCAGGGCGTGATGCAGCTTGGCGTGCGCTCGAAAACGCACTGCCTTATTTAAATGATGGTAAAGCATTAAACTTTGTATTTTTACCCGACGGCGAAGACCCCGACTCCTTAGTACAAGCCGAGGGTAAAGATAAGTTTGAACAACGCTTAAATGCAGCCGATGATTTCACTAAAGTGTTATTCAATAAGCTCAGCCTAGAAATAGATTTAACGCTTGATTCGGGTAAAGCCAAGTTACTTAGTGCCGCATTACCATTAATTGAAAAAATTCCTAGTGAGTTTTATCAAGAAAATATTCTTGAGCAGCTCGGGCGATTAATTGGCCGTACTCGTGAGCAACTCAATAATCGCTTAAAAACACCTAAGCAACAGCATTCAATTGAGCGAAAATTTAAAATAACCCCCATGCGCCAAGCAATCGGTATTTTAATTCAACATCCGCAAATGGCTAAAAGCGTGCCCTATTTGCCCGATTTAGCACAAATGAATATTGCCGGCATTGGTTTGCTACTGCGCTTACAACATCAAGCGTTGCAAAAAGAAGATGTTACCACGGCGCAGTTGCTCGAATTCTTTAGAGGCACTGACGATTATGACCCGCTAACTAAGCTGGCAACGTGGCAACATCAAATAAATGAAGAGCGTTTAGAGACTGTTTTTCAAAATACTTTTAAATTTATTGAAGATCAGTGTTTAAATTATCGACTAGAGACCCTATTAATAAAGGATAAGACGCAAGGTCTAAATAGCGATGAAAGACTTGAATGTCATTTGTTAATGACAGCGTTAAAAGCGACTAACAGCTAGTCAAATTTGATTTAAACTGTTATACTACGCTATTCACTGCGTCACATTATTCTAGTTTAGCTTTAAGGCAAACTACATGATGGCGCCTGTTGTATCAACTTATCAGAGTGGAAGAAAAAATCTCTATGGATCCAACTCCTCAGTCACAATTAAAACTTCTGATTCTAAAAGGTAAAGAGCAAGGCTACTTAACTTTTGCAGAAGTAAATGATCACCTTCCACAAGATATTATAGACTCAGATCAAGTAGAAGATATCATTAGCATGATTAATGACATGGGTATCAAGGTTAGCGAAAACGCGCCAGATGCCGATGAACTAATGATGCAAGAAACAACGACAGACGAAGACGCAGCTGAAGCTGCCGCTGCAGCCCTTGCGACCGTAGAAAAAGAGATCGGCCGCACAACGGATCCGGTACGCATGTACATGCGTGAAATGGGTACTGTTGAACTTCTGACCCGTGAAGGCGAAATTGTAATCGCTAAGCGTATTGAAGAAGGCATTAACCAAGTACAAATTTCGGTTGCTGAATACCCTGAAGCAATTACTTACCTACTCGAGCAGTGGGATAAGTTTGAAGCAGAAGAAATGCGCCTTAGCGATATTATCGTTGGCTTTATTGATCCTAATGAAGACACAGCGCCAATTTCGGCAACTAATATTGGTTCAGAATTAAGTGCAAAACAACTTAATGACGACGATAAAGACGATGACGACAGCGACGAAGATGATGAAGACGAAGAAGAAGTAGACACAGGGCCAGATCCTGAAGAAGCACGTGTTCATTTTGAAAATTTACGTGATTTATATAATAAAGCACGTGAAACGTTTGAAGCTAAAGGTCGCTCGCACCCAGATTCTCTTGCCGCTATATTTGAAATTGGTGAGTTATTCAAAACCTTTAAATTAATACCTAAGCAATTTGATCGCATGGTTAATAACATGCGTGAAATGATGGACAGAGTTCGCGTTCAAGAACGTCTTATCATGAAACAAGCAGTACAAATTGCTAAGTTACCAAAGAAAACGTTTGTTAAGCACTTTGCTAATAACGAAACGGATGCTACTTGGGTTGATTTAGAAATTGCAGCTAACGAAAAGTACTCGGCAAAACTTGAAGAAGTTAAGCCTGAGATCATTCGTAGTCTTAATAAATTACGTGTTATTGAAAGTAGCACTGGCTTAAATATTGAGCGTATAAAAGACATAAACCGTCGTATGAGTATTGGTGAAGCTAAAGCTCGCCGTGCGAAAAAAGAGATGGTTGAAGCTAACTTACGTTTGGTAATTTCAATTGCTAAAAAATATACAAACCGTGGTTTACAGTTCTTGGATTTAATTCAAGAAGGTAATATTGGTTTGATGAAAGCCGTTGATAAGTTTGAATATCGCCGTGGTTATAAGTTTTCGACTTATGCTACGTGGTGGATACGCCAAGCAATTACGCGCTCTATTGCTGACCAAGCAAGAACGATCCGTATTCCGGTACATATGATTGAAACGATTAATAAACTTAACCGTATTTCACGTCAAATGTTACAAGAAATGGGCCGTGAGCCAAATCCAGAAGAATTAGCTGAACGCATGATGATGCCTGAAGACAAAGTTCGTAAGGTACTTAAAATTGCTAAAGAACCAATTTCGATGGAAACACCGATTGGTGATGATGAAGATTCGCATTTAGGTGACTTTATCGAAGATACAACCATTGATTCGCCAATTGATTCGGCAACTATGGAGTCGCTTCGTGGCGCAACTAACGACGTACTTGCTGGCCTAACAGCCCGTGAAGCTAAAGTACTGCGTATGCGTTTTGGTATTGATATGAATACCGACCACACCTTAGAAGAAGTAGGTAAGCAGTTTGACGTAACACGTGAACGTATTCGTCAAATAGAAGCAAAGGCGCTGCGTAAATTACGTCACCCTTCTCGCTCTGATTTACTGAAAAGCTTTTTAGACGCTAAATAATAAGCGGCTAATACATATTAAAACTAAAAAGGCCGCTCTTGCGGCCTTTTTTCTATTTACCCCCTTTATCTGGAAATAAACATGGCTTGGATCCAAATTCGTATTAACGCCAACGCTGATAACGCTGATTTAATTAGTGATCTACTAGTTGAAGCTGGTAGTGCATCGGTTACTTTTATTGACGCCAAAGACACGCCTATCTATGAGCCTAAAATAGGCACTGTGCAATTTTGGGCCGATACTACGGTAATAGGCTTATTTGATGCTAATCACGATATGGATAGCGTTGTAGCGCTGTTAAACGCAGATAAATCAGTTGCGCAAAATCTAACATATAAAATAGAACAACTTGAAGACAAAGATTGGGAACGTGAGTGGATGGATAACTTTCACCCAATCCAATTTGGCGAAAGACTTTGGATTTGCCCAAGCTGGCGCGACATACCGGATCCTGATGCAGTAAACGTATTACTCGACCCAGGCCTTGCATTTGGTACCGGCACTCACGCTACTACCGCATTGTGTTTAAAATGGCTAGAAAGCCAAGATTTAACCGGTAAAACCGTGGTTGATTTTGGTTGTGGCTCGGGCATTTTGGGCATTGCTGCTATTAAACTTGGCGCAGAGCGCATGATTGGTATAGATATAGACCCGCAAGCACTAGAAGCGAGCTTAGATAATGCTAACCGTAATGGTGTTGCCGACAAATTAGAAGTATACCTGCCAGAAAACCAACCTGAATTTAGTGCCGATATAGTCGTTGCTAATATTTTAGCGCAACCGTTACGTGAACTACATAGTGTTATTTTAGGGTTATTAAAACCCGGTGGCAAAATAGCTATGTCGGGAATTTTAACCGAGCAAGCGCAATCGGTTGCCGATGTTTATGCCCCCTTTATTGAGCTGGACGACATTGCTATTGAAGGTGATTGGACCCGTGTAAGTGGCACTAAAAAAGCATAAGCACTGCCCAACGCTATTTAGAGCTTTTACTTAAAACAAGCATCTGAAGCCTGTATTTAACAGGCTTTACCATTTATTTACAAAATAAAATTTATCTCTATTTTATACTAAAAATAAAAGCTGCTTAAATTTCAAACAAATAAACCGCTTTGTCATACGGTTATCAAATGTCAATACGAAAAGGGCAAAAAAAAGTTACTTTTGTTCAATTTATAGCCTTTGATTTTTGCTAAAAAAACCGTAAACTTAGCGCCCCTTGAAAAGAGGCCTATTGAATATAGTGCGTATCGGTAAATACCAACTTGAGAATAACGTAATTGTCGCGCCTATGGCCGGTATTACAGATAGACCATTTAGACAACTTTGTCGCCGCTTAGGTGCGGGGCTTGCTGTGTCTGAAATGTTATCATCGAATCCTGATGTTTGGAAAACCGAAAAATCGATGAACCGTATGGATCACAGCGGTGAGTCGGGAATACGCGCGGTGCAAATTGCAGGAGCTGATCCTGAACTTATGGCACAGGCCGCACAATTCAATGTTGCTAATGGTGCACAAATCATAGATATCAATATGGGGTGCCCAGCAAAAAAAGTGAACAAGAAACTCGCTGGCTCTGCTTTATTACAGTTTCCTGAACTTGTGGAAGAGATTATTGATGCAGTCGTTAATGCTGTTGATATACCTGTAACACTTAAAATCCGTACTGGATGGGATCTGGATAACCGTAATGGTGTAGAGATTGCGAGAATAGCTGAACGTTATGGCATAGCGTCACTTGCCGTACATGGGCGCACACGCGCATGTATGTACAAGGGTGAAGCTGAGTACGCCACGATTAGGGACATTAAACGTTCGGTGTCGATTCCTGTGGTTGCAAACGGTGATATTACATCACCAGAAAAAGCAAAGCAGGTATTAGATTATACGGGTGCAGATGCCATTATGATTGGCCGAGCCGCCCAAGGTCGCCCTTGGATATTTAGGGAGATAGACCACTATTTGCGAACCGGAGAGCATTTACAGCCACCTGCTATTGCAGAGGTGCGCAGTATTTTAATGGAGCATTTAACTAATCTCCATACGTTTTACGGTGAGCCAATGGGAGCGCGAATTGCTCGTAAGCATGTATCTTGGTATTTGCAAACCCATGACCGTGATGGTCAGTTTAGGCGAGTATTTAATACGATCGACAACCCACTTACACAAGTTGACGTATTAGAGCAATACTTTAAAACACTAGCAGCTAACTAAGAAAGAAAGAGATTAAATAATGTTCGAACAAAACGTGACTTCTCCATTTATCACTAACCCTCATGTTCAGGCACACGAGAAACCGCAGCCATTACGTGACGCAGTAAAGAAAGCTGTTCACCACTATTTAAAGCAGCTTAACGGTCAAGATGTGCAAGACGTTTACGACCTTGTTCTTTCAGAGCTAGAAGCGCCATTACTGGAAGAAGTAATGACGTATACACGTGGTAACCAAACACGTGCAGCAATTTTACTAGGTATCAACCGTGGTACTTTACGTAAAAAGCTTAAAAAATACGGCATGAACTAATACTTTTTGTATTGACTGGTAAGCATGCTTACTAAGCCAATACATAGGGTATAAATTAATAGCTATTTATGGCCGTTAATTTATATAAAAGCACCTTAGGGTGCTTTTTTTATGCCTGCTATTTAACCTGATTTCCAGCTAGTAAACCTATCTTTAGCAGCTATTTTCAACGCACTGAGTTAGTTATTTAATAAGCTAAAATGCTCATGTTTTAGTTGGTTGGTGTCACTAAGCGTTAGTATTATTCATGTAGATTGGCGTTGCCTTTTAAGCTAAATTTAGGTTAAGTACTCAATTATGCTAGTAATAAATGCATAACATAAGGTTTAACCTTAGTTAATCCATAAGGAGCTGCATTATTGCTACAAGTGCTAATTGCAAAATGCTCACCCTTAATAAGTCGTTTTTTGAGTTGTTATCAGTTAAAATGCCCGCTTCTAAGCTAGCTCATAAACTGAGGAAATCAAACTACAATGGATACACATCGTCCCATTCGTCGCGCACTATTAAGTGTGTCTGATAAAACCGGTATAGTTGAATTTGCCCGCGCATTAGAAGCGCAAGGTGTTGATATTTTATCAACTGGCGGTACCTGTAAACTACTTGCTGATAACGGCATAAAAGTCACTGAAGTATCAGATCACACAGGTCATCCAGAAATCATGGATGGCCGCGTAAAAACACTTCATCCAAAAATTCACGGCGGCATTTTAGCGCGTCGCGGACAAGATGAAAGCGTAATGGCAGAAAACAATATTTCTGCTATCGACATTGTTGTAGTTAACTTATACCCCTTTGCGAATACTGTCGCTCAAGAAAACTGCAGCCTTGAAGATGCTATTGAAAACATAGATATTGGCGGCCCGACTATGGTTCGCGCAGCGGCTAAAAATCATAAAGACGTTACTATTGTGGTAAACGCCAGCGACTACGACCGCGTGATCAGCGAAATGCAAAGCAACAAGGGTTCTACTACCTATAAAACCCGTTTTGACCTTGCTATAGCAGCCTACGAGCACACCGCTCAGTACGATGGCATGATTGCTAATTACTTCGGTAAAATGGTTCCTGATTACACAGAGGAAGCCGCCGAAGATACTAAGTTCCCACGCACTATCAATATGCAGTTCACTAAAAAGCAAGATATGCGCTACGGCGAAAACTCGCATCAAGACGCGGCTTTCTATGTTGAAAACGATATTGTTGAAGCTTCAGTAGCAACAGCAACTCAGCTGCAAGGTAAAGCGTTATCTTTCAACAACATTGCTGATACCGATGCTGCGCTTGAGTGTGTTAAAGAATTTGACGTACCAGCCTGTGTAATCGTAAAACATGCAAACCCATGTGGCGTGTCTATCGGTAGCAATATTCTTGAAGCATATGAACGTGCTTTTAAAACCGACCCTACGTCGGCATTTGGTGGCATTATTGCCTTTAACCAAGAGTTAGATGCAGCAACCGCAGAAGCAATTGTTGAGCGTCAATTTGTGGAAGTAATTATTGCACCTAGCGTATCTGACGCTGCAGCAAAAATTGTTTCGGCTAAACAAAACGTACGTTTATTAGTATGTGGACAGTGGACAGGTAAAGCCGCAGGACAAGACATTAAACGCGTTAATGGCGGTATTTTAGTCCAAGACCGCGACTTAGGCATGGTAACGCAAGGCGATTTAAAAGTTGTATCTAAGCGCCAACCTACTGAGCAAGAGCTTAAAGACTTATTATTTTGCTGGAAAGTAGCTAAATTTGTTAAATCTAACGCCATTGTATATGCCCGTGACGGTATGACAATCGGTGTAGGCGCGGGCCAAATGAGCCGCGTTTACTCGGCTAAAATTGCCGGTATTAAAGCAGCAGATGAAAACCTTGAAGTTAAAGGTTCAGTTATGGCATCGGATGCATTCTTCCCATTTCGTGATGGTATTGACGCAGCTGCAGCCGCTGGCATAACGGCAGTAATTCAGCCAGGTGGCTCAATGCGTGATGCAGAAGTGATTGCCGCAGCAGACGAAGCTGGCATGGCAATGGTACTTACTGGTATGCGCCACTTCCGCCACTAATCACTTATAGAGCTAAACACTGAAGTTTGAGTTTAGCTCTGTTTGTTTGCAATCAATTAACGTATTCTGATTGTTCATTAAACTAACAGTGAAGAATAAAATGATGAAATTTGCTTTAAAATCTATACTTGTCGCCACTATTGCGCTTAGCTCTGCAGCAAGCTTGGCTCATACCCACAGTGAAAACTCATTAGTTGCTAATGCACTTAATGATGAGCAGCGCGCTGCTAAAAACAGTGAGCGTGACAAGTTTCGTCATCCAGCACAAACGCTGGCATTTCTTGGCTTAAAGCCGAATATGAGCGTGGTAGAAATATCGCCCGGTGGTGGTTGGTACAGCGAAATTTTAGCGCCTGTACTCAAAGATAATGGCAAATTTTACGCCGCGCATTTTCCAAAAGATGCGACTGGCTTTTATCAGCGTTCTCGCTCTGAGTTTGAACAAAAAGTAACGCAAGACCCACGCTTTAGTAAAGTAATAGTAACTGAGTTTGCTCCTGTTACTCACACCGAACTTGCCCCTGCAAATAGCGCCGATATGGTACTTACCTTTAGAAATGTGCATAACTGGTATATGGGTAAAAATAAAGACGGCGCACTTAGTGCGTTTAAATCTTTTTATACCGCGCTCAAGCCAGGTGGCACCTTAGGTGTAGTAGAGCATAGATTGCCTGAAGCACGCGCCGATGACGATCAAAAAAGCAGTGGTTACATGAAGCAAAGCTACGTAATTGAAATAGCTAAACAAGCTGGGTTTGAATTAGTTGCTAGTAGTGAAATAAATGCTAACCCAAAAGATACAGCCGATCACCCTAAAGGGGTATGGACGCTACCACCAAGCTTACGTTTAGGCGAGCAAGATGCCGATAAATATAAAGCTATTGGTGAGAGTGACCGCATGACGCTGAAATTTAAAAAACCGCTTTAAATAGGAATTTTTCGCCATGAATGTTTTAGTCATTGGCAGCGGCGGCCGCGAACACGCTCTTGCGTTTAAAGCCGCTCAAAACACCAAAGTAAACACAGTCTTTGTAGCCCCTGGTAATGCGGGCACAGCACTTGAGCCAAAACTTGAGAACGTTGCAATAAATGTTGACGACTTAGACGGTTTACTTCAGTTTGCACAACAAAATAATGTTGAGCTTACTATTGTAGGCCCTGAGATCCCGTTAGTATTAGGTGTGGTTGATAAGTTTCGTGAACACGGCCTAGCTATATTTGGCCCAACAGCGGGCGCAGCTCAGCTTGAAGGATCAAAGTCGTTTACTAAAGACTTTTTAGCGCGTCACAATATCCCTAGTGGCGATTACCAAACCTTTGAACAGGTTGCCCCTGCCCTTGCTTATTTAAAAGAAAAAGGCGCGCCAATTGTAATCAAAGCAGATGGTTTAGCCGCAGGTAAAGGCGTTATTGTTGCGATGACTGAAGCCGAGGCTGAAGATGCTATTCGTGACATGCTTGCGGGTAATGCTTTTGGTGATGCTGGTAGCCGCGTAGTTATCGAAGAGTTTTTAGAAGGTGAAGAAGCGTCTTTCATTGTGATGGTAGATGGCAAAAACGTATTACCATTTGCCACTAGCCAAGATCATAAACGCGCTTACAATGGCGATGCTGGCCCTAACACTGGCGGTATGGGTGCTTATTCACCTGCGCCAGTAGTTACCGATGAAATTCATCAGCGTATTATGAACGAAGTGATTTACCCAACGGTAGAGGGCATGGCGAGCGAGGGTCATCCGTACACAGGCTTTTTATACGCTGGCTTAATGATAGATACCGATGGCACGCCAAAAGTAATTGAGTATAACTGTCGTTTTGGCGACCCGGAAACTCAACCTATGATGCTACGTTTGCAATCAGACTTAGTCGAGTTAATTGAAGCGGCTAATCGTGTTGAACTGGATAAAACCACCATTGAGTTTGATCCACGTGCAGCCGTTGGTGTAGTACTGGCCGCTAAAGGCTATCCTGGTGATTATCCTAAAGGCGATGTTATATCGGGTTTACAGGTTGACTACCCTGCTGGCGAAAAAGTATTTCATGCTGGTACTAAACAAAACGGTAATGACGTAGTAACTGCGGGCGGACGTGTATTATGTGCCACCGCACTGGGTAATACCGTAACCGAAGCGCAGCAACGCGCTTACGAGCTAATAAAGCAACTCAGCTGGGATGGCATGGAATATCGTACTGATATTGCTTATCGTGCTATTGCGAGAGAGCAAAATAGTTAAATATAACCTATTGGTTAATATTACTATTAAATGTAAACATCAAAAGCGCAGCTTGTCTGCGCTTTTTTAGTGCTACACTATTTGAAAGGATCAAAAAAAGCACAGCATAATTTGGAATTTAAAACGTTACGTTATCATGCGCTAGCCGCAGCAATACTTATATTAATATTTTTTATCAACTTTTGCCGTAAAACACCGCTCCTTTAGGTCGGTGATATAAGGCAGTAGTCGCGAAGCGACTAAGTGGGTTGTTCCTTTTTGATTGACTGTATATAATAACAGTATGGTTATTCGCAAAGCTTATAAATTTCGTTTAAAAACAACACCCGATATTAACGCTAAAATGGTGCAATATGCGGGAAATTGTCGATTCTTGTGGAATAAAGCCTTAGCGATTAACTTATTTAAGTTACAGAATAAACAAAAAATTTGCTACTACCAAGAGTTGGATTTCTTTTCCAAACTTTGGAAAAAAAGCGAGGAGTATGGCTTTTTAACACTATCGCCCGCACAAACTATCCAACAAACATTAAAACAGCTTGAACGCGCCTTTAAAGACGCATTCGATAAAAACCAACCACTCAAACGGATGCCTACTTTTAAGAAAAAAGGAGAGGTGAATAGCTTTAATTTTCCTCAAGGCTTTAAAATCGACAAGAATGGGAAACGTATTTTTTTACCTAAAATCGGTTGGGTTAATGTTAGAAAAAGCCAAGCTATTTTAGGAAAAGCTAAAAACGTCACTGTTTCACAAAAAGGAAAGCACTGGTTTGTTTCAATCCAAGTTGAACAAGAAGTAGCACCACCTAAGCACCCATCAAACGCCATGATTGGGGGAGATTTAGGCGTGAAACGCCTAATTACCCTTTCTGATGGCAGTTTTGTGGAGCCGATAGATACCAGTAAACAGACAATCAGGATCAAACGATTACAGAAGCAACTTGCTAGAAAAGTGAAATTTTCAAGTAACTGGAAAAAATTAAAAGCAAAGATCACAACATTTCATACGAAAGTTGCCAATATTCGTCATGACAAATTACATAAGATCTCAACACAGTTGAGCAAAAGCCACGCAATCATCGTGCTAGAAGATCTTAAAATTAGAAATATGACGAAAAACAGCAAAGGCAACAGTGAGCAGCATGGAAAAATGGTGAAACAAAAATCTGGCTTAAACCGCGTCATTCTCAATCAAGGATGGGGAATGTTTAAAGAAATGCTGAAATATAAGCAGGATTGGCTCGGCGGTCAGGTTATTTTTGTTGATCCGAAACATACCAGTCAAACGTGTCCGGCGTGTGGTCATCAATCAAAAGATAACCGATTAACGCAGTCTAAGTTTGAATGTGCGAAGTGCGGTTATCAAGATAATGCGGATCATGTTGGCGCATTAAATATTTTAGCGCGAGGTCATCGCGTTCTAGCCTGTGGAGAGATTGACATTAGTCAGCTTGTTGAAGCAGGAACTTGCCTTATGAGTGATCACAAGGCCCCGATGGTTTTAAACTAATCGGAATCCCCCTCCTTTCCTGAACTTGTTCAGGCGCTTGGCGAGGTGGTGGAGGATGTCAACAATTACTATTGAAGGGGTAGAAACGCAAGAGGTTCACGACTTACTTAAAGGTATGAACGCCGATCACGCACAAGGATACCTTTACGCCAAACCACTCGCGTATGACGATTATTTACAGTACTTAAACAGCCAATATAATTTAAAAATGTTAGACTCCCCTTTTTAACATCTTTAGGGGCCAAGTAAAGATGCAAGGCACATTGCGTAAATTAAAATCGAGCTTAACCGAGCCGGTACAATATCACTTACCTGTGGGTGAGCACTTAGTCGACTTAAATGCATTTATAGGTAAAGAGCTAACGCTTACTTTTAGCGGCACAATTTTATGCTCTAGCTGTGGTAAAAAAACCAAAAAAAGCTATTCTCAAGGCCATTGCTTTGTATGCATGCGCAAACTTGCTAGTTGCGATATGTGTATTATGAAGCCAGAAACCTGCCATTACGATCAAGGTACTTGCCGCGAGCCAGAGTGGGGAGAAGAAAATTGCATGATCCCGCATTACGTCTACCTCGCTAATACCTCAGGACTAAAAGTGGGTATTACTCGCCACACGCAAATACCAACTCGCTGGGTTGATCAAGGCGCTACCCAAGCATTGCCTATTTTTAAAGTGCAAACACGGTTGCAATCAGGCTTAGTAGAAGTGGCATTGGCTGAATTTATTGCTGATAAAACTAATTGGCGCAATATGCTAAAAGGCCAAAGCGAAGCGCTAGATTTAAAAGCTGCAGCCGCTGAGCTTATTCCACAAATTAGTGCAAAGCTAAATGAGCTAAGCGAGCTATTTGGCGCAACAGCTATTGAACAGCTAGATGAAGACGTAGTTGATTTAAACTTTCCGGTAAGCGAATACCCAACCAAAATCAGCTCGTTTAACTTTGATAAAGACCCAGTAGTAAGTGGTGTTTTACAAGGAATTAAAGGTCAGTATTTAATTTTTGAAAAAGGCGTTATTAACATTCGAAAATTCACCTCTTACGAAGTAACCGTAGGCTAAGTGCCAGTTGGTTGAGTGCTCGCAGATAAGTCGTTCAACCGATAAAAATCAAACCATTGCCGCTGCGTTAACGGGCGGCAATAGTAATACCCCTGTATAACATTACACCCTAAGCTAATAAGGTAGTTTTTTTGAGCTAGCTGCTCAACTCCCTCTGCCACTACCATTAAGTTTAAATTGCTTGCCAGTGCAATAAGCGCTGCAACTATTTGGCTATTGCCATATTCATCAGGGATTTTAGCAATAAAGCTCGCGTCTATTTTTAATGTATCAAAAGGCAGTTTAGTTAAATAACTCAATGCCGAGTACCCGGTACCAAAGTCGTCTAATGCTATATGCACGCCCAGCTTTTTTAGCTGCTGCAACTGCGTTTTAGCCTGTGTAAATGAGCTAATAAAGCTGCTTTCTGTCAGTTCTATTTCAAGTAAACTACCGGGTAAATTATAATGTTTAAGCATAGTGCCAATATTGTTTGCCAGCTTGCCTTGGCTTAAATGACATGCCGATATATTAATTGCTAAGCGCCCAGCCACCAGTCCTTCTTTTTGCCATAGCGTTAGTACTTTACCCGCCTGATTAATAACCCATAAATCTAACCGCACTATCAACCCTAGCTCTTCAGCAAGCGGAATAAATTGCGCGGGCGATATCATTCCCAAATCGGGGTCGTGCCAACGCAATAATGCCTCAACGCCCATAATCTGTTCACTTTTAAGGCATTGTTTTGGCTGAAAATACAATTCAAATTCGTTATTATCTAACGCATGCTGAAAACGACTCATCATGGCTAGGCGCTCTAGCGAGCGAGCATTCATAGAAGGTTTAAATAATTGAAACGAATTACGCCCCACATCTTTTGAGCGATACATAGCAATATCGGCATGCTTTAGCAGTGTTTCGCTGTCTAGGCCATCATCAGGGTAAACAGCCGCGCCAATCGAAGCTGTTACACCTACTTCAACATGGTCTAATTGAAACGGAGAGTTTAAGTTATTTAGTATTTTGTCAGCTAAATTAGCTACTGCATCAATCTTATTTATTTCGCACAGCACTACAAATTCATCTCCCCCTAAACGCGCTAAGGTATCGCCTTCGTTTAAAGTAGCCTCGATACGCGCAGCAACCAGAGTTAATAAACAATCCCCTGCGCTATGGCCTAAACTATCGTTTACTTCTTTAAAGCGATCTAGATCGATAAACATCACCGCCAATAAATGCTGGTCGCGGTGAGCTGCAGCCAAAGCCATTTTGAGCCTGTCGTTAAACAAACGTCTATTTGGTAGGCCCGTTAATTCATCAAAATAAGCCAACTGCACAATTTTATCTTCAGCATTTTTTCGCTCGGTAATATCACTAAAAATTGCCGCATAAATAGCATCTGAATTATTAGGCTCTTTAATTTCAATTATAGTTAACCACTCTATATAAATATCGCCATTTTTTTTACGATTACAAATTTCTCCCTGCCACACGCCCGTTTTGTTGATTGCATCCCACATTTTTATATAAAAGCTTTTATCATGCCGCCCAGAGCTCAATATACTTGGGCACTTACCTATAACTTCATGTTCTTTATAGCCGGTCAATTGGGTAAATGCTGGGTTTACTTGCATAATAGTGCTGTTGCTATGGGTGATCATTATGCCGTCGAGTGATGAATCTATTATTTTATTGGCTAAATATAGGTTTCGCTGCGAGTGCTGTAGGGCTAAATCTCGTTGCACTAATACTTTTTCTAGCTCAGAACAATACGCACTTTCAATTTCATGTATTAAATGTTCGAGTGACAACACGCCTTTAATTTCATCTTTGTCGCTCACCACTAAATGCCGTACTTGGCTATCTAACATTAATTTGTAAGCATCAAACAGGCTATCTTGTGGGGTTATTTTATAAAGCGGCCGACTTGCTAAATCCCAGCACACACTCTGCTCGCTCTGGCGTGTGATCAGTTGTAATAAATCGCGCTGCGTAATAATGCCATGTTCTTTTTGCTGTTGATTAAAAACTAAAATAACTTTTTCGCTGCGTTCACGCATTAGTTTTACCGCTTCATTTACCGCTAATGAGCTAGGTACAATTGTTATGTTTTTAGTGTACTGGTCGTTAATAGTGCGAAACTGTAAGTAATGATCAAGCCCTTGATTGCGCACAATATCTGTAATGCTAATTACCCCACACGGTACGTTGTTGTTATCGGTAACGAGTAAATGCCTTACACCATGCTGATGAAAAGTTAGTGCGGTATCACTTAATAATTGCTGGCTAGGGACACTTAAAACCGGGCTCGTCATCACATCTTTAATGCTAGTGCTTGTAACTGCAGGATTGGTAAAGTCGAGTTTTAAACAGTCAGTTTCTGTCCAAACACCTAATATGCGTTGTTGCTGCGCAATAAATATTGCACTGATATTATGTGCCCGCATTAGTTTAACCGCATCAATTAATGGCGTATGCTTGCTACAGGTTATTACCTTATTAGTAAAAATATCACCTACTTTTTGAAAACGGCTACTGTGTGGCATTATTCTACTCCCTAAATTTGCACTAATAAGCGAGTATAAATCGAGCAAATATTCCCCCTTTGATGTAGGACAATAAATAAGCATGTCGTATCCAAAAATTATTATTTATAACAATGAAATTGAGTTAGCTGAGCAGCCTGATGAAGTAGATGATTTTGTATATGCGATGGATGAGCTGCAAAAAAGCAGAATTATTATTTTAGATAGTAAGTATAGTTATACAACATTAAGTGGCGAGCCAAAAACAGCCATTAGTGCCATTGAATTAGCAGATTTAGTGAAAGATTATTTGCTAAAAGAAGGTCAGTGTTGCCTAAGTAAAATTAAGCAGCTAACACCTGAGCAAGCATTTGCGTTACTCATAATCGACTAACGCTTTTACATGTGCAATTGCACTGCGACCCAATGCAGAAAGCGCATACCCCCCTTCTAAATACGACACTATACCACGGCAATTATGCTGCTCGCTAAAGCGGGCTAATTGCTCGGTTAGCCAGCGGTAATCTTCCTCTACAAACTTTAAACTAGCCATATCATCTTCGAGGTGAGCATCAAATCCTGCGCTAATAAATAACATGTCAGGCTTAAAAGCATTTAGTTTAGGCAGCCATTGCTGCTCAAATACCGCTTTTAAATCGTTACCGTCGCTGGCAATTGGCAAAGGTGAATTAACTAACGTGGTGTTATTTTCAACCACCGTATTGGGATAAAATGGATGCTGAAATAAAGAGCAAAACAGGACGTTTTTATCATCTATAAATATATCTTGAGTGCCATTACCATGATGTACATCAAAATCAACAATAGCAATGCGCTTAACCCCTTTGCTTTGTGCATATTTAACCGCAATAGCAAGGTTGTTAAATACACAAAAACCGGATGAGGTAGTGCGATTTGCATGATGCCCCGGCGGGCGCACCGAGCAAAATGCAGCATCAAGGTTGCCCTCTAGTATTTCATCTACCGCTAAAATACCGGCTCCTACTGCACGCTCAATTGCTTTTAATGAATCGGGACATAACCAAGTATCACCGTCTAAATCGACAAGCCCTTGGGTAGGTATTTTACTTTCAACAGAGTTAACTAATGATTCGTCATGCGCAAGTAAGTAATGCTCTCGTTGCGCTTTAGGCGCTTGCTTTTGCTCAATAGCAATATCTAACCCGCTTGCTAGTAAGCGATCGTTAATAGCATCTAACCGCTCTGGGCACTCTGGGTGATCATCAATCATTTTATGTTTACGACAATGAGGGTGAGAAATAATTGCGGTACGCATAAAAGCTCCTAACTGTATCATTAAACATAATATAACAAAGCCACCCGTGGGTGGCTTTGCGACTTTGGTGTATACCCTTTACACTAGATATAGCAAATTAGGGATAGCAAAAACAGTTATTTTGCTGTTAATTTTAAATTTCTAAAGTCAAAACTAAAGTCGGTTACTTGCGTTGAAACTGCACGCATTTTAGCGCTACTCACTCTATTTTCTGTATTCATATTAAAATTAATAAACGCATCAGCCTCAAGTAGCTTTTCATCCCACTTAACAATAAAAGTATTGCCAGTGTAATGCTCAAGTGAGCCTTTTAAGCCCTTGGTATGGGTAAAATCAATATGTAATTTGCCATCAAGCTGCTCAATAATTACATCGCCATACCAATTATCGTGCAATGTACCAGTGTAATTAATATTAGGTAGTTGCGGTTGATAATCAGCTGGTGCTGCAGGCTTTGCGTTAGCGTATGCTTTCTCTTTGCTTTCAAAATGCTTTTTAGCTAAGTCTTCAACCCAATCTTTATCTTCAAGCTCAAGCGCATCTTCAAGCACTTCGTGAGTTACTGCCGCTAGCGCACCAAATGCTTGCTGATTACTTAAAATAACAATACCGAGTTTTTTTTCAGGTAGTAATGTAACCTGCGACACCATGCCTAAAATACCGCCACCGTGACCAAGCTTTTTAAAGCCGTGGTAGTCTTCAATACTCCAGCCTAGCCCGTAACCTCTAAACTGCTGATGATACGCCTCAAACGTGCTTTTAGACGCCATAGCCGTTATATGTGGATGCCACATTTGCGCTTGTTGTTTTTCGCTAAATAACTGCTCGCCATTTGGCATTGTGCCACCAGCAAGTTGCGTACGTAGCCATTGGCTCATATCGCTGGCACTTGAGGCTATTGCCCCAGCGCCTCTAAAATCTTCTAGGTAGTTAACAAAAAATGGATGGAGTTGGTTATCCATCGGAATATGCCCCGTTGCCCAGTTTTTATTGCTACTTGGAATGCGCGAAAACCCCGCTCGCGAGTGAGTCATATTTAGTGGCTGTAACATGTTTTTTTCGATGTAATCGTTCCAACTCATCCCAGATACGCGTGCTACCACTTCCCCTGCGGTAACAAACATTAAGTTGTTATACGCATATTGGCTGCGAAAGCTGCTGGCCGGTTTTAAGTATTTTAAGCCTGCTAAAATATCATCAACCGACTTGTCGGTACTTGGCCAAATCATTAAGTCGCCTTGCCCAAGCCCCAACCCACTGCGATGACTCAGCAGATCGCGAATACGCATTTCGCGGGTTACGTATGCGTCATATAGTTGAAATTCTGGCAGGTGATCAATCACTTTATCGTCCCAGCTCAACTTACCTTCATCAACCAACTTAGCCAGCGCCGCACTGGTAAATGCTTTGGTGTTAGATGCAATGCCAAACAAGGTGTCTTTATTAACCTTATTACCGGTGTTTATATGGGTTACACCAAAACCTTTAGCAAATATCACTTTGTCGTTTTCAACAATAGCAACTGCCATTCCTGGCACATCAAAACGTGCCATGGAGGTTTTAATTACCTGCTCTATTTTATTGGTATCTACCTGTGCCCAGGTACTAAACGTAGCCCCTGCTAATAAAGCAATTGTGGCAAACTTAATTAACTTCATTGTTATCCTTTTTTATTATGATTATTTTTGATGTACTGCAAATTCAATTTCAGCACGCTCTAGGTTACTGTCGCTTTTTTGCGCGCGGTTTAATATTGCATCACTGTATGCTTTTGGAACGCCAGCTTCAAGCGCGCCGCGATGAACGTGTTTAATATACCAGTCGTAGGGTAGCGCTTCACTGTCATGGGTATTGGCAATATAGCAATGAGCGTTAACGTCTTCGCCGCTTAAAAGCTTTACGGTTATATTTACGCAGTCGTAACCTGCACCTTCTATACCATCTAAAATGACTTTTTCGGCATCACTTATTTGATAAACAACCCCATAAACTAACGCATCCTCTGCATCACTTGGGCTAATACTGCACTTACCTGAGCCATCTTTAAAATACATATCAAAGGTTAGCTCATAACCTTGTAATACGGCTGTACCAATGCGCTTAGCATTAGGCAAGCGCGCCAGTAAACGGTGAGACGACATGTTAGAGCCAAACGAAAAATTATAAAGCGACATACCTACTCCTAAAATTAAATAATGTAACTTGGTTTTAAATTACAACACGAATAGCCAAAGCTATTAAAATAAAAAACAAGGTGGCTTTAGGGTTTAATGCATTGGTTAAAAAGCCGCGCCGAAAGGCAAACCAAACGGGCTCTGCTGGCACCGTTTTGTTGGCAATATTATCATTTAGATTTGCCCCCGGTTTGGCTGCTCGCAGTGCTTGCACTCCCAAATAAGCTAAATAGGCACCGGCCAAGTATTTAAGCCCCATAAAATAGCCGCACCAACACCTGCACTAGTCCAAAGAGCATTGCGCCTACCTTGCTGCACACTTTGCTTTAATACCACAGCAAAATCGGGCCCTGGGCTTGCTACTGCAAAAAAGTGCGCTACGGCAATCAGTAAAAATTCGTCTAAGTAATTCACACAATATCTCTGCTTAGTTTGGCATATACGCTAATAACAGCGGGTTAGCTGAGTTATTGACTAATGCTTTAATTTCTTTTTGCGCTTTTTTAAATTGGCCGCGCAAATGCGGTTTTAAATGCTGCTTAGAGCGTTTATCATTTTTAAAGTAACTCACTAACGCATGCATAAATACCGTATGGGTTTCGTTCAACGACGCTTCGCGATTTGCATAAGGGTTATAACACGAGCCACAGCCGCCCTTAAAATGATATACCGTATTGCTCATCATTACCCCAAAGCCTAAAAAGCAAGCCAGTGCATCAGCAGCTTGCGCTAAGTAGTCTTTTCCGCCCGGTGGTAATACGCCTACATGATGAATTAAAATAGTCGCTAACGTTCCAGCAAAACTGGCAACTAAGTCTTGTGGCTGGTTTACTTGATTTGGATTAAACGAAATATTAATAGCCTGGCTAGGCGGTACAATTAATTTAGCGCCTTCGCCACGTAGTTGTTGGCTAAATTTAAACTGTGGAAAAACCTGTGGAGTGAGCTGCTGCGGTGCAACTAGTTGAATAGGCCACGCTGTCATACCCGCATAACTACTTACGCGGTTAAATACCTTAGTGGCCATTTCTTCAATACTCGATACCGAGTCGGGAAAGAACTCAACCGTGGGCAAAGTGATTTGCGTATGCTGGGTAAAAAACTCAACATCAAAGTTTTCAACTGCCCATATAAAGGTATCAATTAACCATTGCTGCTCTTGCTCAGCCAGTAATGGTTTGGGCTTAAATAACGCTAACATAGCTTACTCTCGCTCTTGCCCAAGCGCCCATTGCCATGCTTGTGTATTGTATAATGGCACAGTAGATAACGCATGATGATGACTCCCCGTAGACTCTTTAGTCGAGTACGACAAATACAATAAGGTATGTGCTTTAGCATCGTAAATACGACGCACTTTTAATGATTTAAACAAAATACTTTTAGATGATTTAAATACCACTTCCCCAGATTTACTCCGATCAATCTGCTGCAATTGCTCTGCGGTAATAACCCCGGTTTGCCGACACGAAATTGACATATCAGAAGGATCTGAAAAATCTAAATTAGCTTCTATATGGCTAATATGGCACGTTACCCCAGTGACTAAAGGGTCTTGTTGCGAATTTACAATTACATCCTTGGTGGTAAATAACCCAAGGCTTACAGAGGCAACATCATCTGAGCACGCTGTTAAGGTAAGCATACCTGCGAGTAAAAAGCTGACTTTTAAATACTTCATCGTGTTCTCCAACATACTTAAAGAGGGATACGGTTTATTCTTCTATACTAAACGTATTTACAGCTACAAAACACATGTTGTAAAAAATAAACATTGCGCTATATACATTCACCTTTGCCGCACCATAACACTTCTTAATGGCTAATTGTGCAAAACAAAAAGATGCTAATTCAGCATTGTAGGGGTTAGCGGGTAACCTGGTATTTGGTATAATAAGGTTCACACATGTAGTAACTCATAATAGGAACGCCTAAATGCCGCACATTATTATTGAACACTCAGAAGACCTCCCTGTATTACCACAAGTACTTGTAGAAAAAATTCACAACGCCGCTTTCCAAAGTAATTTATTTGATTTAGAAACCATAAAAACACGCGCTATTTCCTATCAGCAATATCTACTTGGCGCAGGCGGGTCGGGGTTTATACATATTGCGGTACACATTTTGGCGGGACGTTCTATTGAGCAAAAACAAATGTTAAGTGAGCAACTACTTGAGTGTTTAAAAACCTATTGCAGAGCATCAGACAGTTTAAGCGTTAATATTTACGATATTGAACATGAGATCTACCGTAAAAATTAATTTATTTTACCCGTCACATTAAATTAGTGAACAATTCTAGTACCAAAAAAACAGCTTAATCACTAATCAAAGTCATAATGTATAGTGACCTATAGGCTATTTCTAACGCGGTTAATTAGCTACTTAATAAGTCAGAATGATCATGTTATTAATAATATAGGTATTAACTTAAAAGCGTTAATAAGTACTCTGTAAAAAATCCCTAACTAGGGATTTTTTATTGCCGTAAAACAATTCTATTTATTATTTTATAATGAAACAGGCAAAAATATACTTAAAGTGTAATTAACACAACATAGAGCTATTCATTAGTTAATGATTGGAATGATTTTTAGTAGGTATATTTAAAAGTGGTGGCCCCTCCCAGACTCGAACTGGGGACCTAACGATTATGAGTCGTGTGCTCTAACCAACTGAGCTAAGGGGCCAACTTTTTGTATAACTGTAAACAGTTAATTTTTTAAGAAGCGTTTAGTCACATAGCGACTAAAGCGGGGTGCAGTATAAAAAGTTTTTAGGGGCTTGTCACTAGCAAAAGTCTTTATTTTAACAATCAATGGTCTAACTGCTTAAATAGTAATCTTTTTATGGGTGTAATATTAAGATTTGCAGAATTTAGGGTAATACTGGCAGCTAAGTAAAAATGAAATGGAAGGCTGTATATCGCGTAATTTACAAATTGAGCTTTAAACAAGCAACTTACAGCTTATATTACGCGACAAACAGAAATGAATTATTTTTTTGCGATAATGTATATTGCATGTATTACTCCAGGGAAGTAACCAAACAACGTAAGTAAAATATTTATCCAAAAATGTAAGCCTAAACCCACCTGTAAAAATACTCCCAGTGGTGGCAATAAGATTGAAAAAATAATACGTATAATATCCATAAATATTCTCCTTATTTATAAACTAAAAAACTTATAAGCAAAAACCCAGCAGAGCTGGGTTTTATAAATGCTATGTTACTTTGCAACTATCGTTAGTTTATCTACTACGTCGCGAACATCTTGAGCATTTTTAGCAATTTTTACTGCAAGCTGTTTTTCAGCATCTGAGTTCACTGTACCGGTAAGAGTAACTACACCGTTGTCAGTATCTACATCAATGTTTGTACCACCAACTTCTGAGTTAAATAAATAACGCGTTGTGATGACTGTGGTAATTTTAGCGTCGGTTAAGCCGCTACCATCATCATCTTTCATGTTGTCATGGCTTTTACTGTTCATGTTTTTCACAACAGTAAGCTGGTTATCAACATCGGTTACACCATCTAAACTCAGTACAAGTTCTTCTGCTAACTCTTTGTCGAGTTCGCTATTAACTTTACCTGTTAGTATAACTTTGCCATTTTTTACATCAGTGTTGATGTCAAAGTTATTGAGGTTAGTGTTCATAAGAAGCACTGTTTCAGCCTTACCATCAATCCAAGCATCTTTACTTTCATTTTCCCAGCTGCTCGCTTGAGCACCCATAGCCGTAGTACCTAAAACTAACGCCGCAATGATAGATTTGTTAAATGTTTTCATAATCTTTCTCCTTTTGATTAAAGACACTTTAACTAATGCCAGCTTTAGGCCAACTTTAATAAATAAGTAAAATCAGATAGTTAAGGCGGGATATAAAATAACTTCACTTTGTATACATCACTTTTTTACCGACTTATCGGTAAAAAGTTCTCAGTAGTGAAAATAGCTAGATAATTACCATTTTGGTTAATGGATCGTTAATATAACAAAGTCACAAATAGGCTAAAAACATAACAAGCTGATTAATAACAATAATATTTTTGGTATGTGCTTTGCTTATATAGTGACAACAGTAAAATAAAAGGAATACCCTAATGAGCGTAAAAATAACAGACCGCCCGCTAGAGCAAGTGCGCGAAGAAGTGATTGATCAACTAATTTATAATTACAGCCACGGAGTTATTTCTGTTGAAGCATTTGAAAGGCGTTTAGATGAGGCAATGGCTACAAATAATAATGAAGCCCTTGTTAGCTTAGTTGAGGATTTAACCCTTAATACTGATCATCAATATAATGCCCAAAAGCATTCGCAATTTTCACCCAATTACAGCGCTCAGCAATTTAGCCAGAGTGACTTTACATTACGCAGTATTTTAGGCTCCAATGAAAGAAGTGGCCAGTGGATTGTGCCTAAAAATATTTACCTGACTAACTTTATGGGCTCGGTAGTACTTGATTTTACCGATGCTATTTTTACCCACCAAGAGATAACGATTCATGTTAACTGTATTTTTGGCAGTGATGAAATATACGTACCAGAACACGTTAATGTAGTATCAAAAATGTTTAGCATTATTAGTAGTGTTGAAAATAAAACAGTGGCACTTAACAAGCATCAAGGCCCGACCATCCATATTGAGGGAAAGGCTATTATGGGCTCGGTAGAAATAAAGATTAAGCGCACCATTAAAGAAAAATTTATTAGCTTTGCTAACCAATTAAAAACCCAACTTGGTGGTAAAAGTGGTACTCCAATGTGATGAACTACCTATAAAAGCATGTTCATAGCTTTTAACTTGGGCCCAGGTTAAAGAGTAAAAAACATGCTACATTTTTAAAGCACTAGAACACATTTAAAAAGTGCTTTGCAGATTCATCAATGCTGAATTTCTATAAAATGCTCTGCACATCAAGCAAGTATAAAAAACAAACAAAAGTATTTAGGCTTTGTTGTTTACTTTATGGCAAAAGTCGCTAAAATACGCCAGCTAAAATATATAAACGTTCTTTTACAACCCAAAGGTAATACCATGCATCCAATGTTAAACATTGCGGTTCGCGCTGCGCGTAACGCAGGCAAAATTATACTTCGTGCAAGTGAAGATTTATCAAAAGTTGAAGTTCAACAAAAAGGCACTAACGATTTAGTGACTAACATTGATAAAGAGGCTGAAGCTATAATTCGCGACACCATTTTACGCTCTTACCCTGATCACTGCATTGTTGGTGAAGAATTAGGCGAGCATAAAGGTAAAGATGCAGATTACCAATGGATTGTTGACCCGCTTGATGGCACAACTAACTTCATCAAGGGTATTCCTCATTTTGCGGTTTCTATCGCACTTAAAGTAAAAGGTCGTTTAGACCAAGCCGTTATTTATGATCCAATTCGTGGTGAGCTTTTCACTGCCTCTCGTGGTCAAGGCGCACAACTTAATAGCAAACGTTTACGCGTTTCTAAAACAGTTGATTTAGGCGGTTCAATCTTAGCTACTGGCTTCCCTTTCAAGCAAAAACAACACCTAGATGCATACACAGAAGCGTTTAAAGCTTTATTCATACATACTGCTGATATCCGTCGTGCGGGCTCTGCTGCGCTAGACATGGCTTATGTTGCTGCTGGACGCGTTGATGGCTTTTTCGAAATTGGTTTAAAACCTTGGGATACTGCTGCAGGCGAGCTATTAGTAAAAGAAGCAGGCGGCATGGTTGTAGATTTTGCTGGCGGCGTAAACTATAACAATAGTGGTAACATTATCTGTGGCGCACCTAAGCTAACTCAAGCAATAATTCGCGAAATTCGCCCTGTATTAACTGAGTCATTACTGCGTTAATACAAATTGCATGGTTTAAAAAAGGAGCTTAGGCTCCTTTTTTGTTGTCTGCAAAAAATTATTTATAACGATTAAACTGCTTGTTTTTCTAACCTAGCAACCACACTACTTGGCTTACTACGCTGACATAAAAACAAATGGCTATGAGCAAAGCGCTTTGCTGATTTTTTAGCATTACTTGCCAATGCTGCAACCTGATGGCTATTCTTATAATGGTGTAAATCGGGAGTAACTAAGCCTATTGCCAGTGTTACTAATGGCACAAATTGTGGCTTCCCTTCTCTATTTGCACTCCAATATCCCTTATTTTTAATATGTTCGGAACTAAAAAACACCTGTGATTCTATTTCAAATTGGCGAATAATATGCTCGCACACTGCGGCAGCATTATTATCATCAAATAGCACCATAAAGTCATCGCCGCCAATATGGCCAACAAAACTGTTTGTATTACTACACGCCTGCATCGTAATATTTGCTAATAGTTTAATTACACTATCGCCGCTAGCATAACCAAACAAATCATTAAACTGTTTAAAATGGTTCAAATCTAAATACGCCAATGAAAACGCCTTTTGTGTAGCTAAACGCCGCTCTATGGCATCGTTAAGAGCTAGATTACCGGGTAACATAGTTAATGGGTTAGCGTGCTGCGCATGACGAATTTTTTCATCTGTTATATGTTTTAATATGTCGCGTACTGGCACAATGCCTAAATACTGCTGCCCTCGGGTGATCACTATATGGCGGCGAATATCAAAGTCGCATTCGGTAATTTGCTGACTAACGTTATCTAGCAGCTGGTTTTCATCTACCACTAGCGGTTGCCTGTCCATTACTACAGTGGCCGCACGCTTGTCATACAAAGCATGGCCATAGGCCGCTGCAAACACTTCACTAAGTTGCTCTTTGTGGAGCAAGCCAATTGGCTGACACTGCGAATTAATTACCACTAGGCTGGCAATTGATTTATCTCGTTCAAATAGCGCATGGGCGTCTTTACAACTGGTTTCGCTATCAATAGTTTGCTGCGCTACTGCAAGCCAACCAATAGCCATAGAGTTATTTAACTGGTTTGTATTTGCGGCAAAGCTCAGTGCTTGAATTTGCCTTGCTGAAAGCACATAACTTGGTTTATTACTTGGTCGTTCAAGCAAAAACCCTTGCACATAGTTGATACCCATTCCTTCTAACACAGTTAGCTCTTCTGCTCGCTCAATTCCCTCTGCAATCACTGTCGTATTGGTTACTTTTGCCAGAGCTGTTATTAACTTTAAAAACTCTTTTTTAACCACACTTTTATCGCAATGATCGATAAAATAACGATCGATTTTGACAAAGTCTGGGCATAACTCCGACCATTGCTTTAACCCAGAATACCCCGTACCTAAGTCATCAATTGCAATAGTGAAGCCTAAAGAGCGGTAATGTGCCATAGTTTTTTGTAGTAAAAACTCATCCTCGACCCTTTCTTGCTCTGTTACCTCTATCACCACCCGATGAGCTGCTAAACCAAACTGCTTAATGAGATGCAGTGTTTCGCCTTTAGGATGACTTGGGTCGAGTAACGTTTTAGGACTAACATTTAAAAATAGTTTGCCCTGCAGCTTCAAATGCACAAAGTTCTCAATAGCTTTAGAGCGGCACAGTAGCTCAAGCTCTGAAATAAGACCATATTGATGAGCCACCTGAAACAGTGTATTAGGCATTTCTAAACAGCTATTTTTAGGCCCTCTGCTGAGTGCTTCATAACCGAGAATGGTCTGCCTGCTAATATCAAAAAGCGGCTGAAACAAGGTGGTAATTGTGCCATTTTCTAAAATTTCATTTAATAATTTACGCTGCTTCATTATTGCTAAGCTCTATTACGATTTACTCAAGGTAAAGTAGCAAGCGAATATGACATTTTTATGGCAATCTGCAGGCAATAAAAAACCGCCCAGATGGGCGGTTAATATCGGCTTACAAATCTATTACGGCATAGCGTCTAGATCAGCACCTTCTTTTTCAATCACTTCTGGTATTAAATCTTCTTTACTGACGCCAAGTGCAATAGCAACTGAGCTGGCAACGTAAATAGATGAATAAGTACCAATAAACACACCAAATAACAATGCTGTAGCAAAGCCATGAATGGTTTGACCGCCCCAAATAAACAAGGCAATTAATACTAAAATAGTGGTAATTGACGTTACTAAGGTACGATTAAGCGTTTGTGTTAAAGAAATATCGATAATTTCTATCGTGTCATCAATACGTACTTTGCGGAAGTTTTCACGAATACGGTCAGATACTACAATGGTATCGTTTAGCGAGTAACCTATTACCGCTAATATAGCCGCTAATATGGTTAAATCGAACTCTAAACCTAATACCGAAAATAAGCCAACGGTAATAATAACATCGTGAATTAAGCCGCTTACTGCGCCTACTGCAAAACGCCATTCAAAGCGAAACGCTACATAAATCAAGATACAAATAAGCGCAGTTAACATGGCCAGGCCACCCTGCTCTTTTAGGTCTTCACCTACGCTTGGGCCAACAAACTCAATACGGCGCATTACTACGCTTTCGTCTGCTAGCTTTAATGCAGCAATAACTTGGTTACCAATAACTTCAGCTTTTACGTCATCGCCGCGCGGCGCTAAACGAACTAAAATTTCTTGGCTTGAACCAAACAATTGTACCGATGCATCTGCAAAGCCATTTTCGGCAAGTACATTACGCACCTTTTTAAGATCTGCAGGTTGCGAAAAGCCAACTTCTACGGCAGTACCACCGGTAAAGTCTAAACCAAAGTTTAAGCCTTTAGTGAAAACCGATATAAATGCCGCTAAAATTAATAACGTTGAAAAACCCATTGCCACTTTACGAAGAGACATGAAACGTAGGGTTTTGCTACCCAATTTTAAAATTTGCATGGCTACTCCTTAAATTGAAAGTTTATCAACACGTTTACCGCCGATAAATAAGTTGATAATCGCACGTGTACCAACAATAGCTGTAAACATTGACGTTAAAATACCAATTGCTAACGTAACCGCAAAGCCTGCAATTGGGCCAGTGCCCACAGCAAACAAAATAACGGCAGCAATTAAGGTGGTAATATTGGCATCGAAAATAGTGCTAAATGCACTGTCATAACCAAAATGAACGGCTTGTTGAGGGCTACGGCCATCGGCCAGCTCTTCACGAATACGTTCAAAAATAAGTACGTTGGCATCAACCGCCATACCTACAGTTAGTACAATACCGGCAATACCAGGCAAAGTAAGCGTTGCGCCTGGAATTAACGACATAACACCAATAATAAGTACTAAGTTAGCAGCAAGCGCAAGGTTAGCAACCATGCCAAAGCCTTTGTAGTAAATAAGCATAAATGCAAGTACGAATGCAAAACCAAGTGCTACCGCGGTCATACCTGCTTCAATGTTTTCTTGCCCTAAGCTTGGCCCTACGGTGCGCTCTTCAACTATTTGAATTGGCGCTACAAGTGCACCAGCACGTAGTAATAAGCTTAAGTTATGTGCTTCTGCTGGGTTATCAATACCGGTAATACGGAACGAGCGATCAAGGCGTGCTTGAATAGTTGCTACGTTAATAACTTCTTCAACCTTAATAGGCGGAAGCGCTTTACCGTCGGCATCTTTTTTACCTGATGGTTTGTATTCAATAAATACCGTGGCCATGCGCTTACCAATAGCTCGCTTGGTAAAGGCATTCATTTTTGCCCCACCTTTGCTATCTAGCGTAATACTTACTTGCGGGCGTTGGTATTCATCGCTACCTGATTGCGCGCCAGTAATATGGCTACCTTCAAGAATAATACGTTTTTTAAGTACCACAGGGTAACCGTCACGGCTCATGATCATTTCAGTACCCGGTGGGATACGACCTTGAGCAGCAGCGCTAATATCGGCGTTTTCTTCTACTTCGCGAAACTCAAGTGTGGCCGTTGCGCCTAAAATCTCTTTAGCACGAGCAGTATCTTGAATGCCGGGTAGTTGCACAATAATTCGCTCAGCACCTTGGCGCTGTACGTTTGGCTCAGCAACACCAATTTGGTTAATACGGTTACGAATAATCGTTTCGTTTTGCTTGATAGCGTAATCACGAATTTCTTTGAGTTTTTGCTCACTCATAGTCGCATAAAATGCGTTATCGTTACTGCTATCATCTATGTATACATTTAATGGATACTGCGTCTTTAAGAAGCGCTCTGCAGCGTCTTTATCTTCTTCGCTGCGCATTTCTACACGCATACGATCAGAGCCCGCTACACGGCGAACACTGCGATAACGAAGTTTTTCTTCACGTAGGTCGCTACGAAAGTCTTCTTCCATTTGCTCAAGCTGGTTATCAACGGCTGTCGCCATGTCAATTTCCATGGTGAAATGCACACCACCACTTAAGTCTAGGCCTAGCTTCATTGGGTTGCCGCCAACCGCTTTTAACCAAGCTGGTTGCGCTGGAGCCATGTTTATAGCAGAAATGTAATCATCGCTAAGAGAGTTACGCAATAAATCTTGCGCTTTTAGCTGCTCTTCAACGTTTCTAAAGCGAACGAGTATTTGCCCATCTTCGAGTTTCGTTGATTTAACACTAACGTTATGTTTTTTGAGGGTTGCGTTTACTTTGTCTATTACACTGAGATCAACATCAGCACCTTTAGCGCCAGAAACTTGTATAGCCGGATCGCGACCATACAAGTTTGGAGAGGCGTATAAAAGGCCAACGGCTACCACAGCTAAAACAAGTAAATACTTCCAAAGTGGAAACTTGTTTAACACGGGGTCGTCCTTATTATTTTTATAGCGACTTCATTGTGCCTTTTGGCAATACCGCAGTTACGGCTGATTTTTGTACTGTTACTTCTGCTTGCTCGTTTAATGAGATAACAACAAAATCTTTATCATCTGCAATTTTTACTATTTTACCCACTAAACCGCCTTGGGTAAGTACTTCATCACCTTTAGCCATCGCGCTCATTAAGCTTTTATGCTCTTTAACACGCTTAGCTTGCGGGCGATAAATCAAAAAGTAAAAAACCAAACCGAAAATAGCTAACATTATTAGCATTTCCATTCCGCCACCGGCAGATGCAGAACCAGTACTTGCGTGGGCATTCGAAATAAATAAACTCATGATACTTCCTCTTTAATTTTTAAAATTTAATTTGTTATATCTGCAAGCTCTGGCACGTCTTGGCCACGGCGAGCATAAAAATCCTGAACGAACTCATCTAACTTACCTGCGCTAATTGCGTTACGTAAGCCTTCCATAACACGTTGATAATAACGTAAGTTATGAATAGTGTTTAATCGTGCGCCTAAAATTTCGTTACATTTATCAAGGTGATGTAAATAGGCACGTGAGTAGTTTCCACAGGTATGGCAATCACACTCAGGGTCAAGCGGGCCAGTATCTGTTTTATGTACTGCGTTACGTATTTTAACCACACCTGTGGTTATAAATAAATGACCATTACGAGCGTTACGGGTTGGCATAACACAGTCAAACATATCAATACCACGGCGTACCGACTCAACTAAGTCTTCTGGCTTACCTACACCCATTAAATAACGTGGTTTGTCTGCTGGCATTTTGTACGCGCAATGATCAAGAATATTGATCATTTCGTTTTTCGGCTCACCTACCGATAAACCACCTAATGCATAGCCATCAAAGCCTATTTCTTCAAGTCCGGCTTGCGATTGTGCACGTAACTCTGGGTACATACCACCTTGAATAATACCAAACAGTGCAGATGGGTTGTCGCCATGGCCTTCTTTTGAGCGTTTAGCCCAGCGAAGTGACAATTCCATTGAATCTTTAGCTTCTTTTTCGGTAGCAGGGTATGGTGTACATTCGTCAAAAATCATCACGATATCTGAACCCAAGTCGCGCTGTACTTGCATTGATGATTCTGGCGTCATCATAATTTTCTCGCCATTTACTGGGGAGCTAAATAATACGCCTTCTTCGGTAATTTTACGCATAGCACCTAGGCTGAACACCTGGAAGCCACCTGAGTCAGTTAGAATCGGGAAATCCCAATTCATAAACTTATGTAAACCACCGTGTTGCTTAATGATTTCAGTGCCTGGGCGCAGCATTAGGTGAAACGTATTACCTAAACAAACTTGCGCGCCTGTTGCTTTTACTTCATCCGGTGTCATGCCTTTAACAGTACCGTAAGTACCTACAGGCATAAATGCTGGAGTTTCTATTACACCACGGTCAAAAATCAAGCGGCCGCGGCGCGCTTTACCGTCTGTAGTGTCTAATTCAAATTTCATATTGTCCTCAATGTCGGAAAAACAGTCCAACAAGCTATAATTTAACCGCTCGATTCTACCCTTTTTACTGCGTTAATACTATTAACTGCGGTAAATTCAATGCTGATTTAAAAGCAAATAGCCAGCTTAAACAAGTAAATTTTGTGGTGTTTATTTACGGGTTAAAAACATCGCATCGCCATAACTAAAAAAACGATACTGCTGCTCTATGGCGGTGTTATATGCGCCCATAATATTGTTTTGTCCGGCAAAGGCACTTACCAGCATGATAAGCGTTGACTCTGGTAAGTGAAAGTTCGTTATCATGGCATCAACCACATTAAATTGATAACCCGGATAAATAAATATATCGGTATCACCAAAGTAAGTATCTAACTTACCACCGTGTACTTTTGCTGCAGATTCTAGAGAGCGTACAGACGTTGTACCTATGGCAATAACACGCCCACCATTGGCTTTAGTGTTTGCTACAGCAGCAACCACATCATCTGGCACTTCTATGTATTCTGAGTGCATAATGTGCTCATCTACCGTGGCAACACGCACCGGTTGAAACGTCCCCGCTCCCACATGCAGTGTAACAAAAGCCATTTGTACGCCTTTATTTTTTAGCGCGGTCATTAACTTATCGTCAAAATGCAAACCGGCGGTAGGAGCCGCAACCGCTCCAGGCTTTTCGCCGTACACGGTTTGATAACGCTCACGATCGGCTTCGTTATCAGGGCGATCTATATACGGCGGTAATGGCATATGGCCAATATCATTTAATATATCGAGTACGTTTTGGCTATGCTCAAACTCCAGCTCAAATAAGGTATCGTGACGCGCAACCATGGTTGCTTTTGCCTTGCCTTCAAGAATTACTTCGTTGCCTGGCTTTAGCGATTTACTCGCGCGCACATGTGCCAGCACTCTATGCTCATCAAGCACACGCTCTACTAATACTTCAACTTTTCCGCCTGACGCTTTTTGACCAAACATACGGGCAGGTATTACTCGCGTGTTATTAAACACCAACAAGTCATTTTCGTTAACTAATTCAAGCAAATCACTAAATACTTTGTGCTCAACTACACCACTTGGGCCATCTAGGCTCAATAAGCGGCTACTTGTTCTGTCTTGCTTAGGAAAACGAGCAATTAATTCGTCGGGAAGGTCAAAGCTAAAATCAGCCACGCGCATAGTTGGTAATCCACATCATTTAAAGTCGCGCCAAGTGTATATCTATCGCTTATGAAGCTCAAGAAATCAGGTAAATTCTCATTAAATTACACTTGTTTTACTGCATTTATTATCATGCCGTAAATACGCTTGTCCTAAGCGGTAAATATCATTACTCTTACTCTTTTGAATAATCGTGATTTTTTAGGGGTACTCTAAACGTGGTAAATCAGCTTAAATTGCTAATATTAAACGCCAGCAGTGCTGAGCGTGGCACTATTCGAGCCACTTTAGAGAAATTAAATGTTTTTGAATTTATAGAAGTATCTGATAGCCAACAAGCTTTAAAAATATTAAAAAAACAAGCCGTTAATATAATTATTACTGGCCTTGATGTAGGTAAAATTGATGGCTGGCGCTTCTCAAGAATGATCCGCTCGGGCTTATTAAATACCCCTAAAAATACCCCAATCTTACTTATTCCCCCTATTTATTGTGAACGAATAGCTGAAACTACTGCCCGCAGCTACGGTATTGATGCAGTATTACCTTTTGAGCGCCAAGACATGCTGCCGCAAGTGCTGGCAAGTGTGCTCGCTAACCATTTAGAAAAAAGCAGTCGTTTAAACCTCTTACTGTTAGAGCCGACTAACACTAAAGCCAATGAAATCAGCAAGCCGTTACTGCTAAACTTTTCGATTACCCATGTTACCTCGAGCCAAGCCGCGCTTAATGCTTATAACCAGCAACAATTTGCAATTGTTTTACTTGATGCAACCGCTGCAAGAGCAGAAGAGTCGAGCGTGCTAGTATCTGAAATTTTACAACATAATCCTATGCAAGCAATTGTAACTATTATAGATAGTGATGATGCTGATTATGCGGAGCAGCTTTTACTTTCGGGTGTCACCGACTTTATACGTGCCCCATACGATCCGCCATTTTTAAATAAAGTATGCGACCATGCAGCGCGTCGCGAAGACTTTATGGTGAGCTACGCTGAATTTGCTAACAAAGTAGAGCAACTGAGCATAAGCGAAGTGCGATACCGAGATTTATTTTCTGCGCATCAACGTATTTTATTGCATTTAAATACTGTCGTTCTAGAACTTGATCAGCAAGGGCTTATTCGCTTTATCAACCCAGCGTGGGAAGCATTAAGTGGCTTTGGTGTTAAATCGACACTACAACAGCAATTAACTAATTTTTGTATTGCTGAATGCCAAGTAAAACTACAAGCAACAATAGACGACATTCTTTGTGGTGGTGAGTACAAACAACAAGTTGAAATAAGGCTACAACATAAAAATGGCAGCCAAATTTGGGTTGAATGTCGGCTGCAGCTCATACAAAACAGCCATAATAACGCCACTATTACCGCCACAATCGACAATATTCATGAACGAAAACAAGCGGAACTGCAGCTGCGCCATTTAGCACTTCACGATACGCTTACTGGCCTGCATAATCGCTATTACTTTGACCAACAGCTGAATCGTATTTGCCAACCTCAGCACACCCATTCAGATATTGAGCACGCGCTTATTTATATCGATTTAGATCACTTTAAAATAATTAACGACAGTAAAGGCCATCAACAAGGCGATATTGTTTTAAAAGAAGTAGCGCAATTATTTATAACAAACATAAGTACCGAGCATTTAGTGTGTAGAGTTGGCGGCGACGAATTTGCTGTGATCCTCAAATATACCAACTTGCTTGACGCTCATTTAATTGCCGAAGGTATATGTAACGCAATTGAACAAAATCAATTTAAGTCTGAGGAGCAAATATACTCAATCAGTTGCTCAATTGGTTTAACTCAAATTACCGAAAAGAATTGCGACCCGAGCGAATGTTTAAAACAAGCTGATATTGCCCTGTATATCGCTAAAAATTTAGGTCGTAATTTAGTACATTGCTATGCAAAACAAGATGCCCATAACAATACGCTACAAACGGGTTTAGAGTGGGGTCATGGTATTCGCCAAGCGCTACAACAAGACAGCATTGAACTGCATTACCAACCAATTTGGGATTTTAGGCGCAATGAAGTTGCTTACTTTGAGGTGCTGCTGCGCTTAAAAATAAATGATGAACTAGTTTTTCCTAATCAATTTATTCCTTCATTAGAAATGCTAAACGATACTTTTTTAATGGATCAATGCGTTATTCGTAACACAATTGCTAATGTTGCCCTCTACCCAGAACTTAACCAAGTAGCTATAAATCTCTCTGCGCAGTCATTTTTAGATGAGCGTTTAGTGCCATTAATAGAGTCAAATTTAGCAAAGTATCAGGTTTTACCAACACAAATAATTTTTGAAATTACCGAATCTGCCAGCATTAACAACTTAGCAGCTACGCGTAAAATGATTGAAAAACTCAATATTTTAGGCTGCCACTTTTCGATTGACGATTTTGGCACCGGCTTCAGTACTTTTAACTACTTGAAACAACTGCCAGCACAGCATGTAAAAATTGATGGCTCGTTTGTTTGCGATATGCTCAACGACCCTATTGATTTAGCACTAGTAAAGGCCATTAACGACATTAGTCATTCACTCGATAAGCGCTCTGTGGCTGAATATGTAGAAACCGAAGAAGTATTTTTTGCATTAAAAGAAATTGGCGTTGACTACGGCCAAGGCTATTTTATAGCTCGCCCTATGCCTATTAAAGGTGTTAAAAGTGAACTTGAAAAGATTTTAAAAAATAAAACGTTTTACCAACAACTACCTAGCAAAAAATAAACAGCTGTAAACAAAATTAAGCTCTTTACTACTATCATAATTATCTTTCTCGGCTATACTTTACTTACAAATCAGCAAATGTCGCGCAATTAATAGGATAAGCGCAAAAAAACATGACATTATAAATCAGCCCAAATAAGACGACAATTTGTTGGATGTTGGATGTTGGATGTTATTAGAGTTTAAGGAGGTAAATATGACACAGCTAGTTGTTTTATTACTACTTATGCATTTTGCAATTGCGTTTCAGTGTTACCGATATGCACACATTAAAGGTTATCCGGTTCGGGTATTTACTGTATTAGGGCTAGTGCCTTACTTTAATCTGGTTGTTTGGGTTTATTTACTTTTTTTACCTAAACTAGAACCATATGAAAGCCATAACCATGAAAACAAGCAGCTATCTTAGCTGCTTGTTGCTGTCTCTTTAGCAAAGTCTAAACTACATTGGTGTTTTAAAAACACCTCTAATTGCTGGCTGAACAATTTAAAGTCGCGAATTCGTCCGGTTGTTTTACGCCACAAAATACCAATTTCACGGTATGCCTCATTCGCCGATGGAGTTGCTAGCATATTTTTATTATCTAAAATGCCGGCATTAATCGCCATTTGCGGTAAAAAGGTCACCCCCAACTGATACTCCACCATGCTCAATAAAGTATGTAAGCTGGCTGCTTCAAACGGGTTTATGCAGCTGACACGGTTTAAATGACATGCACTAAGCGCGTGTCCGGTCATACAGTGCTCACGTTCTAGTAAGAACACGCTGGCGTCGGGTAATAAGTTAAAGTCTTGCACGTTCTTTGCTGGCGTGTAGTCTTTGTGATGTACCAAACTAAAATGATCTCTAGCTAACACCTGAGTATGAAACTTATCGGTTTGATACGGCAGTGCTAATAAGGCTAAATCTATCTGACCATGCTCTAATTTATCGAGTAACTTATCGCTAGTATCTTCTACTAATACCAGTTCTAAATCGCAAAATTCTTGCTTACAAAAGTGATACAAAGGCGCGGCAATAAAGCTCGCAATAGTAGGAATAACCCCTACGGTTAACTTACCACTCAGCGGCGTTAAAAAGCTTTTAGTGAGCTCTTTTAAACTAATTGTGTCGTGAATAATTTTGCGCGAACGTTCAACTACTTCCTCACCAATGGTGGTAAACATTAAACTGCGGTTTTCACGTTCAATAAGTTGGCAGCCTAGTGTTTCTTCTAAGTTTTGAATGGCTGTACTTAATGTTGATTGGCCAATAAAGCACGCACTAGCAGCGCGGCCAAAATGTTGATATTGATGTACTGCAAGTAAATACTGCAGCTGTTTTATACTCGGAAGATTAGTCATTTTGTCTTTCCACAAATAAAAAGACCCCAACACCTAGGGCATTGAGATCTTTTCAAGCTAAAAGTCTTTAAGTACTTTTTTATTAAACCCCAAATGCGGTTCTTAGTACGTAGAAAATAACAATAGCAAGGCCTGCGCCCACTGGCAATGTAATTACCCAAGAAACTACAATGTTTCTAATAACACCCATGTTCAGTGCGGCAATACCGCGTGCCATACCTACACCTAACACCGCACCCACTAAGGTTTGCGTAGTTGAAATTGGTAAGCCTGTACCAGATGCAATTACAACAGTTGAAGCAGCAGCTAATTCAGCAGCAAAACCACGGCTAGGGGTTAAATGTGTGATCCCTTCGCCAATCGTTTTAATTACTTTTTTACCTAAAATAGCTAAACCGGCCACAATACCAAAACCACCTAGTGGTAATATCCACCAAGCAATAGCCGCTTGTTTTGCAATTTCACCGTTGTTTTCAACAATACTTACCACAGCCGCAAGAGGACCAATAGCATTAGCAACGTCGTTAGAACCATGAGCAAATGCCATACAACAAGCCGTTAAGACCATAAGTACTGCAAAAACTTTTTCAACGTTATTAAATTGCATTTTTTTATCGGCCTGAGGGTCGATTTTTAAACGTGAAATTGCAATTTTACCAATAAAGCCTACTACTACTGCAATCGCAATAGATAGACTAATACCTTCCACTGTGCCTAAGTTAATACCAATATGTTTTAAGCCTTTTTTAATTGTCACAAGTGACATAATAAAGCCAGCTAAGCCCATATAAATTGGCACGAAACGTTTAGCATTTTTAAGCGGAGTAGCCGTATCAAAAATAAGCTTTTGTGCGCTCATAAATATTAAGTAGGCAATAAAACCCGATATAGCAGGCGTTACTATCCAACTACCAACAATTCCTGCAACCTTGTTCCAATGAATCGCTTCACTGCCTACTGCAACTAAAGCAAAACCTATAATAGCGCCAATAATAGAGTGAGTAGTTGATACTGGCCATCCTAAGAATGATGCCATTAATAGCCAGGCGCCTGCTGCAAAAAGCGCAGAAATCATACCTAATATCATTAATTCAGGAATATCCATAAATGGCGTTGAATCAATAATGCCATTACGAATTGTCGATGTAACTTCGCCGCCGGCCAAGTAAGCACCTGCAAACTCAAAGATCATCGCGATAAAAATCGCTTGTTTAATCGTTAGCGCTTTAGAGCCTACTGATGTGCCCATTGCATTGGCAACATCATTTGCGCCAATACCATAAGCCATAAAAAAGCCAACTGCTGCGGCAATTAAAATTAATACCGTGCCGTAAGATGCAATGATATCCATTGTGTAACCTTAATCTATCGTTTTTGAACTGATTTTAAATTAACGAGCTAACATCAGCTCAAGACGTGATCCTACGCGCTCTGCAATATCTGCAAGCTCGCCAACCCATTCAATGATCTTATATAAAAACATCACATCAACCGGGTTTAACTCACCTTCTACTGCGCGTAGTTGGCGGCGTATTTTAATTTGCATTTCATCCGTGTCTTGTTCTATGGCATCCAATTCAACGAGCATTTTTTCAACCAAGGCCACTTCGCGACCTTTAAAACCTGTTTCTAATAGCTCTTCTAACTCATTTATCGCATTAGATGCTTGTTTAGTAGCATCAACACAACGTGTTAAATAAGCTAAAAAGTCGATTTGAATTACTTTTGGTATGATCATCTCACGACCAATTACACGCCCTGCAATGTCTTTTGCTTTATTGGCAATTTTATCTTGCTGGGTTACTAATTCGAGCAGATCTGTACGCTCTACCGGCATAAATAATCCACGCGGTAGTTGTAAACGTATATTTCTTTTCATTTCATCGGCTTCACGTTCTAAATTACGAATGGTTAAACGTAGCTCTTCAGCTTGTTGCCATTCTTCTTTAAATACGTGATTAAAAAAAGGAATCAAAGCTTTACTAGCTTGATGAACCTTTCGAATATGTTCTTCCATTGGTTTGATAGGAGATTTTGCAAATACTCCTAGAAACGCGTTAGTTTGCATAACTGACCCTTAAATCAATTTAGTATGCTGTGCGGCATGAATTTTACAGTATTAAGCTCGATTGTGAACGCTTTTTATTGCTCAACCGCCAGCAAACTAAAAAAAAATTATAATTCGTCGTTGTAATAAAAAGGACTAATTAAAAAAATTATAAAGACTTTTCTATATCTTCTTGAGATGTATGACGAATATCTTTTCCATTAACAAAATAAATAATATATTCAGCAATATTTTGACACCGATCACCAATGCGTTCTAATGAACGAACTGACCACACTAAATCCATAATTTTCGGGATTGAGCGCGGGTCTTCCATCATATAGGTCATAATTTGACGAATAATGGCTTCGTACTCTCTATCAACTTTAGCATCCTCTTTGTGTACTTCAAATGCACGTTGTACGTCCATACGTGCAAATGCATCAAGTACATCGTGCAACATTTTTGATACTTGGCGTCCCATATTTTCAATATTTACTAATAAAGCCTGTTGGTCTTTAGTAAATGAATCTAATGCAACTTTAGCAATTCGCTTTGCTTCATCGCCTATACGCTCTAAATCAGCAATGGTTTTTGCAATAGCCACCACTAAACGCAAATCGCTTGCAGCAGGCTGACGCCTGGCAATAATTCGCGTACATTCTTCGTCAATACTTACTTCCATTGCATTAACTTTATAATCATTCTCTCGCACTTTTTGCGCAAGCATAGCATCATTTTGGCTCACTGCATCTAACGCACTGTTAAGCTGTTGCTCAACCAGCCCGCCCATACTAAGCACAAGGTTGCGTACGTTTTCTAATTCTTGATTAAAACGGCCAGAAATATGCTTATTAATGTTATGTTCCATCGTTATTATCCTATCAATATTGTACACATAATATCGGCTGAATTAGCCGTAACGACCGGTTATATAGTCTTCTGTTTTTTTCTTATTAGGCGTTGTAAATAAAGTATTGGTGTCTGAGTATTCAATTAGCTCCCCCATATACATAAACGCCGTTTGGTCAGAAACCCTGGCGGCCTGTTGCATATTATGGGTAACAATTACCACTGTAAACTTGCTCTTTAAATCGTTAATTAGCTCCTCTATTACTAAAGTAGAAATAGGGTCTAGTGCCGAGGTAGGTTCATCAAGCAGTAATACTTCTGGCGAAATAGCAATTGAGCGCGCAATAACTAAACGTTGCTGCTGTCCCCCCGACAACCCAAAAGCGCTGTCGTGTAGCCTGTCTTTTACTTCATCCCACAGCGCTGCACCACGCAATGATTGCTCAACTACTTCATCTAATTTACGTTTGTCTTTAATACCTTGTAAGCGCAAACCATAAACCACATTTTCATAAATTGATTTAGGAAAAGGGTTAGGTCGCTGAAATACCATGCCTACGTTACGACGCAGCGCCGCTACATCAACGCTTTTATCGTAAATGTTTTGTCCATGTAGCAGTATTTCACCTTCTATGCGGCAAATATCAACTAAGTCGTTCATGCGGTTAATACACCGTAATAAGGTTGATTTACCACACCCCGACGGGCCAATAAAGGCTGTTACCTGGCCCTTTGGAATATTCATATTTACTTTACTCAGCGCTTGTTTATCGCCGTAGTAAAGATCGAGATCTTTAATCTCTAACGCTGTTTGCTCTGTGGTTAAATTGTCTAAGTCTAACTTCAAGCTGGTATTGGCTTGATTTACTTTTGGAGCGACTGAAATCATGTTTGTTACCTATTAAATCTTATTAAAGCTCAAGCGATCTGAATTTTTCACGTAAATGATTACGTATACCAATAGCGGTTATGTTGAGGGTAATAATTACCGACACTAATAAAAATGCCGTTGCATATACCAGCGGTCGCGCCGCTTCAACATTCGGGCTTTGAAAGCCAACATCGTAAATATGAAAACCTAAGTGCATAAACTTTCTGTCTAAGTGAAAGTATGGAAAGTTACCATCAAGCGGTAACGTAGGTGCCATTTTTACTACACCCACCAGCATTAATGGCGCTACTTCACCTGCTGCACGCGCAACAGCCAGTATTAAACCGGTCATAATTGCTGGGCTTGCCATAGGTATAACAATACGCCATAAGGTTTCTGCTTGTGTGGCACCAAGCGCTAATGATCCGTGGCGTACCGTACTTGGAATACGCGATAGTCCCTCTTCAGTGGAAACAATAACCACAGGCAAGGTAAGTATTGCCAGTGTTAAAGCCGACCACATAACACCTGGTGTACCAAATACCGGAGTAGGTGATGACTCAGGATAAAATAATTGGTCAAGGCTGCCACCTAGCATATAAACAAAAAAGCCTAAGCCAAATACACCATATACAATAGAAGGTACACCGGCTAGGTTAATTACCGCAATACGGATCATCTTAGTTACCGCATTTTTAGCCGCGTATTCATGCAAGTAAATTGCAGCAACCACCCCAAATGGCGTCACAATAACAGCCATTAGCATAACCATAAACACGGTACCAAATATGGCCGGAAATACGCCACCTTCGGTATTTGCTTCGCGAGGGTCATCTGATACAAACTTACCTAATTGGATAAAGTAATGGCCCAGTTTGGTTAAAAAGCTCATGTCGTTTGGAAACCACACATCTAATACTTGATACAATGGAATGGTGACTATTTCGCCGCGCATATCTTTAACCATAACTTGGTCGCGCTGTGCTTGTTTACGCAGTGCAAACAGTTGCTTTTCGAGCACCGCATACTCGGCACGTAGTTCTGCACGCGCCTCTGCAAGCTCAGCAACACGTTCGTCTGTAAGTTCATTATCAAGTAAGTAGGATTTTTCTTTTAGCCTTAAACGTTCCAGTTCATAGTTAATATGACCAATATCACCGTTTTGTAAATCAAGTGCTTCGTCGTTTAAATCAACTGCCCGTTCAACCAGCTTATGTAAATAGGCTACCTTATCGCCGGTAACAGGTTGTCCGTCTTCAATTACGCCTTCTACGTAGCCATAAAAATTACCATTTTTGCTACGCTCAAACACGGCAAGGGTGGTAGGCGTTGATTGGTTTTTTATGTCGGTGTTTAATATCCAACGAAAATCTAAATCTACATATTCACGGTTACCTGTTTTAATTAATAACCGCTCAAATTCTTCCCTATCATATGCCGAAACATCAACACCGGTTGCCGCTAAACGCGCTTTGGGTACCAATTCTCGATCGTAAATTTCACCAATAATAGTTTGTTTTGCAATTGAGCCTTCCAGCTCAAATTGCACTACCTCAGAAGGCCAGAAAAAGCTTAACCCTTTCCACGCTATCATAGCTAATAAACCAATTACTGAAATTAAGCTGATGCTCACCGCACCACCGGTCATCCAAATCCAAGGAGAACCAGACCTAAACCACTGCTTTACCATGTCGTGTTCTCCACTTACATTGAGCTGTATTTTTCACGCAGTTGCTGACGAACAAACTCAGCAATGGTGTTAAAAACAAAGGTAAATATAAATAATACAAATGCTGCTAAAAACAATATTCTGTAATGCGAACTACCCACTTCCGACTCTGGCATTTCAACCGCAATATTTGCCGCAAGCGTACGCATTCCCTGAAACACACTCCAATCCATAATCGGGGTATTACCGGTTGCCATAAGCACTATCATGGTTTCGCCTACTGCGCGGCCAAGGCCCATCATTACCGCAGAAAATATTCCAGGGCTGGCGGTAAGTAATACCACGCGTATCAGTGTTTGCCACTGTGTTGCACCCAGTGCCAGTGAGCCATTAGACAAATGCTTAGGCACGCTAAATACCGCGTCTTCCGCAATCGAAAATATAGTAGGAATTACAGCAAAGCCCATCGCAATACCCACTACCAAGGCATTACGCTGATCGAAGGTCATGCCAAGCTCGTTAGTTAAATATTGGCGCACGTTACCATCAAACATCCACAGCTCAACAGTTTCGCTCATCGCAAACGAAAACCAACCAATAAATAACACTACCGGTATAAGTATAATGGCATGCGATCCTTCAGGAATTTTATGGCGAATACTGGCTGGTAATTTAGTCCAACCAAGCGCAGTGGCCAAAATACCTAAAGGTAATAACACCAGTAAGCCAACTATGGCTGGTAAGTGCTGCTCTATTAAAGGCGCTAACCATAGGCCCGCTAAAAACCCCAAAATAACGGTAGGAAGTGCTTCCATTATTTCTACCGTTGGCTTAACCACTTTACGCAGTTCACTCGACATAAAGTAAGCGGTATAAATGGCAGCAGAAATCGCGATAGGTACGGCAAATAGCATGGCGTAAAATGCCGCCTTTAAAGTACCAAACGAAATAGGCACTAACGAAAACTTAGACTCAAAGTCGTCACTGGCTGAGGTTGATTGCCAAATATAACCTGGCTCTGGGTAACCTTCGTACCACACTTCTTGCCAAAGTGCTGACCAAGTAACTTCAGGATGTTCGTTATGAATTTCTAATACGGTTAGTTTGTTGTCGGCAACAATTAGCGCTGCATTTGCACGCGGTGCTATAGCAAAGTTTTTAATTGCTCCTTCGCTTACTTTGCCTTGCCACAATTTTGCTTGGCTTGTGGTGTAATAAACACCTAACTCACCATTACTACTGGTAGTAAAAAAGGTACGGCGGTAAAACTCAGTAAATACGTTTAACTTACTTTGCTTTGTTGTTTCAAATGAACGAATTTTTTGATATTCACGGCCGCTGTCGGTATTTATTTCAAACCACTGCGATACCTTTCCATTATCGTTTGCCAACATAAGAGAGTTAGCGCCCGCAAGTAATTGCGCCGCAACAATATTAGCGTTTTCTTCATTGGCAGACAGTAATTGAATTTGCTCTACTTCGCTTGGGTCGCGCGTATCGTAAACATAAATTTGATTAGCTGAGCGCACAAATACTCGGGTAGTATCTGGCGACATAAGTAACTCATCTACTCGCCCAGCAACATCTAGCTCGGTGCGTTCCACAAGCCATTCTACTTCGCCGCTAAACATGTTTTCTTCAGCAACAAAGCTACTAAATAAAACGCGCTTGTCGGCTGTTAGCGCAACAACGGCTGTTTTGTCTTCAAAGTGGCTAAATGCAAAACGCTTTATAGCAGCACCTTGCTCGTCTACCTCTAAAGCAAGTTCGCCTAGCGGATAATCTAAACGCGGAGTTAATTTACGTTCGTTATTTGGAAACGTCACCATAAATTTAGGAATAACAATTTTTACACTGCCATTTTCTAAACCATATGCATATTGCCCCTGAAACGGTGCACTGGTAGCAAAGCTACTCACATCGCTAGGCAGGGTTACCTCTAGCGTTTTTAGCTTTTTACCAAAGTTAGCTTTTTCAACACTATAAAAGTCAACACTCCCTTGCTGGCTTAATAAATAAGCAACTTCAGTTTGTTCCTCAACGCCTACTCCCACTATTTGCTCTGCGTTTGTAAGATTAAAACTGTCGCGCTTTTCAACTTTAGCTGATTCAAAAATTGGCTGTACTATATAAAGAAGGTAGAAAAAAATTAATAGCAGCGCTATTAATACCATTACTCCACCTACGGTTATGCCAAACTGGGCAAGTCGGTCTTTAAATAGACGGCTTCGATCCGTATTAAAAGTCGGCTTATTCGGATTGGAAGTCATCAAAACATCCTTTAATCTTAACGTTGCAGTGATTATATTTCATCAAAGTGACAGTAATGTTACAGCGGTAATAATTATTTACCGTGTAATTTAAATATCTTTAAGATCGAATAGCAGCCGTGTTTATGCAGTATTGATGAACTAAATATTATATTTATTGGACAAAGTATTTATCGAGGTCAATACTCAGGAAGCATTTAGTTAATAATTATGGTTTGTTGCAAGGGCTGCACTGTAGGATTAAAGGTCTAACTTTAGCAACTAAATCATAATATTTAACCTGAACTCTGAATAGAGTTAAACAACACTTAATGCCTATGCATTACCTTATTTGGGCTTTAAAGAAGAGAACTATTTATGAAGCAGTTGGTTATAACCATTTTAGGACAAGATCGTCCTGGTTTAGTAGAGAGCATTTCATCCGTTATTTTAGAAAATCATGGCAACTGGCTAAGCAGCAACTTGAGCCATTTGCTCGGTCACTTTGCAGGTATTATTCAGATTGAAGTTAGCGAAGAGCATTTTCAGGCACTGCAAAATGCGCTCAATGCTCTGCCTAAACTTGATGTACGTATTGAAACAGGCAATACAGAAATAGAACCCGCCACACGTGAGCAACTTAACTTTGTTATTACCGGTAACGATCGCCCGGGTATTGTGCAAGAGCTTGCAAGTGTAATTCGTCATAAAGGAGCCAATATTACTCACTTAAACTCAAGGCAACAAAGCGCACCTAATTGGGGCGTGCCTATTTTTAGTGCTGTTGCTACAGTAACACTACCTAATGGGTTGAATAAAGAAGAAGTAATTAATGCATTAGAGTCGATAACAAGCGACTTAATTGTTGATGTAGAAAAGGTTTAACAAAATAACGGCGCTACACACCATAGTGTAGCGCCGTTATTTTTATTAGTTTTAACTGTATATAAATTTACATAACCTGAACTCTGGTTAAGAGATTTACTAACGTATTGAATCATAGTTATATTTAATTTTATTTTCTCTAGCTAGAAATTTTCAGTGAAAATAAGGCGAATTTACGCGTCAATAGCTGGCCTATTGCAAGAAAATTCAACGCCGTTAACGCTGAAAATAGCTGCTTGAGATAAGTTTGTTATCCGGAGAGCAGGTTACATATCTATATGTCGGTTTATGCTTTGTACCATTTGTTTTAATCCTTGGTACTCAAGCTGCAGTATTTGTCCGAGTTTTTCTTTGCCGTCTGCAGTTTGTGTTTTTCCCTCTAAGTACTCATAAGCATTTATTACTTTTTGATGCTGATCAGACAAATAGCCCTGGATAGCTTGCTCATCTAATTGGGTACTTCGATCTAAATCAGTAAAATTCAGTAGCTCTGGATTTTCTGCAAAATACTCATAGCAGTAGGTATCTAACGTATTTATGGTGGTGATTGCTTTAAAGCCAATTAAATCTTCAGCGAGTTTTTTTTCGTATTTAGTACAGTAATCAACTAATTGAGTATTATGCTCACCTAATAGTTCCCGCACACTAAAAAAGTTGGCCGCCATTTGTGTATGAAACAAGATAGTCCAGTCATACATTTGTTGAATTGTTTTAACTTGCATCTGCATTCCTTACTTGAGCTGAGTAAACATAGTAATGCGTAAATCGTGCCATATAAAAAAGTGAGCAATATCAATAGTAAAGTTGCAGGCTATGTAACTTAATACTGTTTTTCAGTATAAGTTACATAACCAATGTAAATATTATAGGTCGCGTTTGCGCCACAATAAATACGTTGCCGGTATTACTAATAAGGTTAAAACAACCGCACTAAACATACCCCCTACCATAGGCGCTGCTATGCGGCTCATTATTTCACTGCCCGTGCCAGTGCCATAAAGTACCGGTAATAAACCTATCACTATAGTAGCTACTGTCATCATTACGGGGCGTACTCTTAGCCCTGCGCCCTCTGTTATTGCTTGCTTAAGCTGCTCATAATTAAGCGGCACACCAGTTTGTTGTGCTTGGGTAATTTTTTCTTGGTAGGCCTGATTTAAATACACCAGCATGATCACCCCAATTTCTACGGCCACCCCTGCAAGTGCAATAAAGCCCACCCCAACAGCCACCGAAAAGTTAAAGCCTTCTAGGTACATTAGCCATATTCCGCCAATCATCGCCAACGGTAAAGTAACGATAATAATCAATACCTCCGCAAAGCTTCTAAAGTTCAGATACAGCAGCACTACAATAATGGCTAACGTTAGTGGTAATACGTAAGCAAGCTTATCTTTAGCACGCTGCATATATTCATATTGCCCAGCCCAGGTAATTGAATATCCTGCTGGTAGTATCAATTGCTCATGCAAAATTTGCTGGGCGTTTTCTACATATGTACCAATATCAATATTTTCTATATCAATAAAGCTCCAACCATTTAAGCGGGCATTTTCACTTTTTATTCCGGCTGGGCCATCTTCAATAAATACTTTAGCAACATCGGCTAAAGCTATACGCTGCCCGGCTGGAGTTACAATAGGAAGTAACATTAGCTCCTCAGGTGAATCGCGGTAACCTTGCGGGTATCGTAAATTTACCGGATAGCGCTCTTGCCCTTCTACGGTTTGGGTGACATTTGTGCCGCCAATAGCAGTAGCTACAACTTGCTGTATATCGGCAATATTTAAACTATAGCGCGCCGCTTTTTCACGGTTTATATCTACCTTAATATAACGCCCACCAGCAACTCGCTCAGAATAAACGGATGCCGTACCCGGTACATCTTTTAAAATGCTTTCAATTTGTTGACCTATTTTTTGAATTTCACTCAATTTAGGGCCAGCAACTTTAATCCCCACCGGGGTTTTAATGCCGGTTGCTAACATATCAATACGGGTTTTTATTGGCATAACCCATGCGTTAGTTACCCCAGGAAACTTCACTAAACTATCTAGCTCTTTTTTGAGTTTATCTAGGGTCATACCTTCGCGCCATTGATCTTTAGGCTTGAGCTGAATAAAGGTTTCTATCATGGTAAGCGGCGCTGGATCTGTGGCGGTTTCTGCTCGCCCTACTTTACCAAATACAGTTAGTACCTCTGGCACAGTGGCAATTAATTTATCGGTTTGCTGTAACAACTCCCGTGCTTTACCAATCGAAATACCTGGATAAGTAGTTGGCATATACATTAAATCGCCCTCATCAAGGGGGGGAATAAACTCGCTCCCCATTTTATTTACAGGATAAAAGCCAATCACTGCAATCAACGTAGCTAAGGCCAAAGTTGCTTTAGGAAACTTAAGTACTGCGTTAAGTAATGGTTTATAAGCATTTACCAGCATGCGGTTAACCGGATTTTTTTGCTCTGAAATTACTTTGCCGCGAATAAAGTATCCCATAAGTACCGGTACTAAAGTAATTGCAAGCCCAGCAGAGGCAGCCATAGCATAGGTTTTAGTGTACGCCAGCGGGGCAAACATACGCCCTTCTTGCGCCTCTAAAATAAATACCGGCATAAAACTTACCGTAATTATCATTAAGCTAAAAAATAATGCGGGGCCGACTTCACTGGCCGAATCGATCACCACTTGCCAGCGGTTCTCATCGGTTAGTGGGGTTTTTTCCATATGTTTGTGCATATTTTCAATCATCACTATAGCGCCATCGGTCATAGCGCCAATTGCAATGGCAATACCGCCAAGCGACATAATATTGGCATTAATACCTTGCCAATACATAATTAAAAATGCTGTTAAAATACCCAGCGGTAGAGTAATAATCGCTACTAAAGATGAGCGCACATGAAACAAAAATACAATGCAAACCAAAGCAACCACAACCAACTCTTCGAGTAATTTACTGCTTAAGTTATCAACTGCATCTTTAATCAAGTTGGAGCGGTCGTACACGGGTACAATTTCAACTCCCGCTGGTAACCCTTTTTTTAATGACTCGAGCTTTGCTTTTACCAGCTCAATGGTTTTTTGCGCGTTTTCACCGTATCGCATTACCACTACGCCACCAGCCACTTCGCCTTCGCCATTAAGTTCGGCAATACCACGGCGCATTTGCGGCCCTAGACGAATATCGGCCACATCACGCAATTGCAGTGGTGTGGCATTAGTATTTACACCTAAAGGAATCGCTTCTAAATCGGCGACACTTTTAATATAGCCGGTGCTAGTAACCATGTATTCAGCCTCGGCCATTTCGACTACCGATGCGCCCATTTCTTGATTGCCTTGGGCAATGGCAGTTTGAATTAAGCTCAGTGGAATGCCATAAGCTCGTAACTTATCGGGGTCAACCGTAACTTGGTACTGTTTTACCATGCCCCCTACTGAGGCAACCTCAGATACGCCAGGTACGGTTTGTAATTCAAATTTTAAAAACCAATCTTGTAAGCTGCGTAATTGGCTAATATCGTGTTGATTAGTTTTATCTACCAGTGCATATAAGTAAATCCAACCAACACCGGTGGCATCGGGGCCAAGCTCTGCGCTGGCTGTAGCTGGCAAGCGGCTCGCTACTTGGCTTAAATATTCTTGTACTCGGCTACGTGCCCAGTACAAATCGGTTTTTTCATCAAATATTACATATACGTAAGAGTCTCCAAAAAATGAAAAGCCCCTTACTGTTTGCGCTCCTGGCACCGATAACATTGCGGTGGTAAGTGGAAAAGTAACCTGATCTTGCACTACTTGCGGTGCTTGCCCCGGATACGAGGTTTTAATAATTACTTGCACATCTGATAAGTCGGGCAAGGCATCAACTGGGGTATTTTTAACAGCAAATAAGCCCCCGCCAATTAAAATAACGGTCAGTAACAACACAAAAAAGCGATTAAGAACGGACCAACGTATAATTGCAGCTATCATATTGCCTCCTAATGCGCGTTATGCAATTGCATAGTGTGATTACCTGATGCGCTTGTAGAGTGCTCACCATTTATGTGGCTAATCACAAACTCCCCTTGCTGCAAACTAAAGGTAAAGTTTATTTGTTGCTGCGCTGCAAGTGCGGTTAAATCTATATCATCTGCAAAGGTAAAATCGAGCCTTGCAGGTTCGCGTCCCCATTTTTCTATTGCACCACGGCTAATATTTGCTATGCGCTGTGCTTTATCAATACTGTTAATTGTGCCCAAAACAGTTGCTGTATTTTTTTCGCTATTTGTTACTGTGCTTTTCATTATATGAATAGCCGTTAATACATAACTGCCATCAGCTTGCTTAGTCAGCTCAAAATGTAATGTTTGGCCATTTTCAAAAGCAGTAAAGTCAACATCATCAGCAACCGTAAAGTCCATTGTCATACTAGGCCAATCAAGTTCAGCTATCGGCTCATGGCTAATATTAACCATACGATGTTCCGCCATAATGCTATTAACAATGCCCTCGCTCCATACAGAGCTAACAGCTTGAGGGGCTTGCATGCGTTTAAAGTCTGAGCTTTTACTTGATTCTGAATCTAATAAAAATTGCGCCGAAACCACCACGTCATCATCTGCCATTATTCCTGATAATATTGCGGTGTTTTTACTGTCACTTCTGCCCATTTCTACAGCCACAGATTTAAAGTGCCCCTCGCCCAAGGCAACCACTACACGGTTTTGGTTACCGGTGCGGATCACCGCTTCTTTAGGGACTACTAATTGCGCTTTATTGGCTTGAGTATGAATATTTACTTGGGCAAACATATTAGGCTTAAGTTTATGGCCTTCGTTATTAAAGCGCAGGCGCACTCGCAAGGTCCGGTTTTTAGCATCGAGTGTTGGGTAAATATAATCCACTTTACCCTGCCAGCTTTGGCCACTTAAATAATCAAGCGTCATACTTACTGGCTGGCCAATCTTAATTAGCTCAGCTTGGCGCTCAAACACTTGCGCTTCAACCCATACCTCATCAAGCTTACCAATACTCATCATAGTGGTGCCGGGGTTAACATAAAAACCTTCGCGCACATTTAGCTCTTCAACTACGCCACTTTGAATGGCATAAAAGGTAATGTTTTGCATTACTTGTTTACTTTTTTTCAGCCGCTCTACAAAATCATCCGATATATTAAGTGACTTTAAGCGTGCTTTAGCTGCGCGAATAAGCACCTGATTGTTACGATTGAGCGCTAATAGAAACTCTTCTTGGGCATTCACTAATTGCGGTGAGTACAAGGTATAAAGTGGCTCACCTTGCTCAACACTGTCACCGGCTGCTTTGATATAAAGCGTTTCTAACCAACCCTCTACACGAGGGTGAATATGAATAAGTTGATCTTGATTATATTGCACATAGCCAACCGTTTTAACTTCATTTTGTAACGCTTTGTACTGTACTTTGGCGATTCTTACCCCGAGATTATTAACCACCGCTGGCGAAATAGTCACAGCACCTGGACCATCTAAATTGCTACTACTGCCTGGTGCTTCATCGTAAACAGGCACTAAATCCATGCCCATTGGCGAAAGCCCGGGTTCATCACGTCGATAATTACTATCCATGGGTGCTACCCAGTACAGTGGTTGTTTTTCTGTGCTTGCTTTAATATCAGTATTGCTCGCGGGCATAAGCGATAATACTAATGCCGTTACTCCACCACCCACTACAGCTGCTATTAATAGTTTTAAATTAGTATTCACGATTTTGCTCTCCTAATTGCTCAAGCATCACAGCAGCGTCTTGGCTACTGGCATAATAATTTAGACGAGCAATAATAATTTGTTGGTCTATTTGAATATTTAAGCCGTCAATTTTGGCATTAAGCTCACTAATACGAGCACGCATAACTTCTGAAAAATCACCGTCGTCCCGCGTGTATGCATTGAGTGTGGCTTGGGCTTGCTCTGCCATTTGCGGTAATAACTTAGTTTGATAAAGCGTATCGCGTTTTTGTAGCTGCATTAATTGGCTAAACTCTTTGAAATACATCCCTTTTAACTTTTGTAGCGCTATTAACTTTTGAGTTTTAACTGCTTCAGCTGTCGCTATTGCAGCGTTAACTTGCTGATCTTGGCGGTTACTAGTAAATAACGGCAAATCAATACTTACCCCAACAGAGAGTAAATCGGCTCGTGAGTCTCCCATAGGCGTATCACCTCGATGGCTATAGCCCATATTTACTCCAAACTGCGGCTTATAACTTTGCTTTGCGAGCGCTATTTCTGTTTGCTTAGCTGTTACTGTTTGATCAATAGCAACAATCGCGGGATGCGCCATAAGTAACGACATTAGCGCCTCAAATTCCAGCGTGGTAAAACTAATTAACGGCTCAATAGCTGTGTTTTTAGTACTTACTGGTTGAGTTAGCATGCTCATTGGCAACCATTGCGACAGCCGTTTTTTAGCACTTTCAAGTTGCTGCGCTAGCATTACTAATTTATCTTCTAGGCGAGTGAGCTCTAACTGAGCGCGAATAATATCTTGCTGACGAGTTTTGCCTAGCGAGCTGGCATAACTTGATTCGGTTATATCAATCAGTTGCGAAAATAAGGCTTTATCTTGTTCGATAAGCGCAATGCTGCGCTGAGCTCTGTACGCATTAAGCCATGATTCAATAACAATTGTTTTTACTTGTGCAAGGCGATCGGCTCGCAACCAAGGATGTTGCTGCGCAGATTGTGCTAAGGCTTGCTGTTTTAATGCTAGGCTGTCGCCACGACTAAACATTTGGCTTACACCAATACTTAGCTGCGTCATACCTTCTTGATCTAAAGCAAAACCATCGGTTGGCACGCCCATTAAACCCAAAGTTAATACCGGATCAGGCAAACTACCTGCGGCTATACTTTGTGCTTGCTCTGAGGCTTGTTGGTACTGGCTTGCCTTTAGCCAAGGCTCATGGTTTAGCGCATACGAAAGCGCCTCATCTAGGCTAAGTTCATTGCTGTGTGCTGAGATTGCAGTTCCTAGCATTAGCGCTAAAAAACTGACTTTAAATACTGCAAAGTGATTCATCACTTACTCCACTAAAATTAAAAGATTAATTTAGAGGCAGAAAAGGTGAATTAAACGACTTGACCTAATTTTAGGTACACCTATCCTGCAATTAAGCAGACATAGGGGGGCGGTATAGCGAGCTGACTAAATGGTGTTGGTTTTGTGAGGGATAGAGCTGTATTTTTTCAGAAATAATCAGTGGGGTGCTAAATAAACCATCAACACTCAACATTGAGTACGCTGAACAAGCATTAATTGGGCAATTACATTCTTGCTCGGTTGCTGCATCATCGCAACAGTCCATATTCATCATACTGACTGACATTTGCTGATGTACTTTTTCAGTTGCAACATTAGTTGCAGCATGCTGTGTTTGGCTCATGTGCGGCATTTCACATAGCATAGCAACAGACGCAACAGCCTGACCCACAAGCGTGAGTAACATAGCGATGATCAGTAAACTAGAGTAAATGCGTTGCAAAAAGTTGCCTTATTGAGGTTCTAGGTTCTAGGTTCTAGGTTCTAGGTTCTAGGT
>NZ_JACJES010000021.1:0-54090 GCF_014164175.1 Pseudoalteromonas sp. SG44-5
TCTTTCGACAGCTCAATGAATTCTGAATTTATTTTAATATCTTTCGATATTGAATTGACTGTGCCGAATAATTACCGAAATAACTATTCTGTTGGTCACTCAGTTTTCAATTGAGACTCTAATTTATTTGCCTTACTTAGCGAACTAAGCTTGGCTGTTAGAACTCAATCTGTACGAGTGCCCACACAGATGATTGCTTTATATTGTTAAAGAACGTCTTGAGTCGCTTTAGCGTCTCAAGGGATGCGTATAATACATCCTTTATTTTTCGAGTCAATACTTTGTTTTAAACTTTCTTTCGACAATTTAAAACCGAAGTTTTATTTAACTCTCTGAGTAGTTCGTGTCTCGCTAGGCGTTGACGTTTCCCGTCTCAGTGGGGTCGCATTATAGGGAGATCCGAAAACAGATCAAGCATTTTTTACTGAAAAACTAAAAAAAAACGACGTTCGCTCAGTAACTGAGCTAAAGCGCCTAAAACTGATAGTTTTATAAACAATTACTGCTTTTGTGGCACTTAAATAAGCTCTGCTGTTACACTCTTAATTTAATATAACTGTTAGTTAAAGGTGCAGATATGACAATCCGTTCTTATAAAGGTGTTATCCCTTCATTTAATGCGTCTGTTTATATAGATGAATCATCGGTATTGGTTGGCGATATTACTTTGGGTGATGATAGCAGCGTGTGGCCGTTAGTTGCTGCCCGTGGTGATGTAAACTATATACGCATTGGTGAGCGTACTAATATACAAGATGGTAGCGTGCTGCATTTATCGCGAGCAACCAAAAGTAACCCCGAAGGTTATCCGCTTATAATTGGTGATGATGTAACGGTTGGGCACAAAGTTATGTTACATGGTTGTCAGTTAGGTAATCGTATATTGGTGGGAATGGGTGCAATTATTATGGACAATGCCATTGTTGAAGATAATGTGATTATTGGCGGGGGTTCATTGGTGCCACCAAATAAGCGTTTAGAGTCTGGTTACTTATATGTAGGCAGTCCAGTTAAGCAAGCTCGAGCGCTTACCGAGCAAGAGCTTACATTTTTAAAAGTATCTGCGGATAACTATGTACTGCTTAAAAATGAGTACTTAAGTGACGACGTTATATAAGCACTTAGCTAATTAAGCTGACTTCTATTTGGCCTGCCGAGTTGTAACTTTCATCTTCGATAAGTTGCTCGGCGCGCTCTTCGTAATCAAAACGATTTTTTTCAAAATAACTTGTTGCATGACTTTCATCGGTCAAACCTAAACTACTTACCGCAATAACACATTCCACCAGCATGCCATTTACTTGTGCAAAAAAGACTAATTGGTGCGCTGGCTCTCTAAATTCTAACCTATCTATAAATTGTATTGCTTGGTTCATGTAAGTGCTCCCTGTTTTAGTGCATTAACGACAGGTAGTATTGCAGGCATTTTATTACGCCATACATAATATGCCTGGGCAGCCTGACCAACTAGCATGCCGCTGCCATCCAACAATTTAGTCTTACTATTATACTGCGCTACCCAATTCATAAAAATGGTATTTTGCAGTGAATAAAACATGTCATACGCTACTTCACAGTTAGTAATATGTTTTTGATCAAGTGCTGGAAGCTCGTCATTCATACTGCTAGAGGTAGAGTTTATGATAAGCGCATAATCGTTTTCTGGTAGATTGTTAAAACCATAACCCGATACATTCCCATGTTGAGCAAACAACTTTGCTAAATTTTGTGCTTTTTCGGCGGTACGATTAACAATAACAACTTCCTGTGGCTGATGATCCAGCAAGGGTAAAACAACCCCCCTTGCAGCCCCGCCTGCGCCTATTATTAAAATACGTTTACCGGTAATACTGACATTATTAGCCAGCAGATCGCTTACAAAGCCGATGCCGTCGGTGTTATCGCCTAGTAACGTGCCGTCTGCTTGCTTTTTTAAGGTATTTACTGCACCGACAATTTTAGCTAATGGTGTGAGCTCATCTGCCATTGCAAAAGCCTGCTCTTTAAAGGGCATAGTTACATTAGCTCCCTTACCGCCTTGAGCAAAAAAATTCGATACTGTTTTTTCAAAGTTATCGATAGGTGCTAAGATTGCGCGATAGTCGATTTGCTCACCTAAAGAGATAGCAAATTGTTTATGTATCGCGGGGGATTTTGAATGTTTTATTGGATTTCCAAAAACCGCATATTTGTCCATTTTAAAGCAACCTCTTTGCAGTAGTAATACTGCCTATTAACGATGATAAATAATATGATTAAACGACTTTTTTCAAAATCTAAGCCCGCCACAATAGAGCAAACACCCACACCTGAAAAAACACCTTATGAAATACTAGGTGGAGAAGCAGGCGCACTTGCTATTGCAAATAGATTCTACGATATTATGGCTACAGATGAATACGCTAAACCATTATATGATATGCATCCTCTGCCATTAGATAGAATTCGCCAAGTGTTTTTTGAATTTTTATCTGGCTGGTTAGGCGGCCCAGACCTATTTGTAGCAAAACATGGCCATCCTATGCTGCGTAAACGCCATATGCCTTTTACCATTGATCAAGACTTGCGCGACCAATGGATGTACTGCATGAATAAAACATTAGACCTTGAAGTAGATAATCCATTACTACGAGAAGGCCTTAAGCAATCGTTTGGACAGCTAGCGAGCCATATGATTAACCAGCATTAACGCATAACGCTAAATACAAAAAAGGCGCTATGTAGCGCCTTTTATATTTACACGAGAAGCCTTAAAGCTGGCACTCTCTAGCAATTAAATCATTTGGTTGTGTACTCAACCATTGCTGAGGGCGTAAGTAATACTGGTATAACTTAGCCTCAGCACTCTCTGCGTCTGGAGTGTAGTTATACTCCCAACGCGCTAACGGTGGCATAGACATTAATATAGATTCGGTGCGACCACCCGTTTGCAAACCAAACAGAGTACCTCTATCCCAGACTAAATTAAACTCTACGTAGCGGCCACGACGATAAAGCTGGAAGTCGCGTTGCTGCGCTGTGTATTCATCTTTTTTACGACGCTCTATAATAGGTAAGTAAGCCTCTAAAAAGCCATTACCTACTGCTTGCGTAAAGGCAAAGCTTTGCTCAAAACCCAGTTCATTTAGGTCGTCAAAAAATAACCCACCTACACCGCGTGTTTCATCGCGATGCTTTAAATAAAAATATTCATCGCACCAGGTTTTGTACTTTGGATACAACTCATCGCCAAATGGTGCACATAAGTCATGTGCTACTTGATGCCAATGTACTACATCATCAAGTACAGGATAAAAAGGGGTTAAGTCAAAGCCACCACCAAACCACCATATTGGTTGTTCGCCTTCTTTTTCGGCAATAAAAAAACGCACATTGGCATGACTGGTTGGTATATGTGGATTTTTTGGATGAATAACCAATGACACACCGCAAGCATGAAAGCTTCGCCCTGCAAGTTCGGGTCTGTGTGCGGTTGCAGATGCGGGCATAGAGGCACCAAATACATGCGAGTAGTTAACACCGCCTTGCTCAATAATATTACCATTAGTGATAACGCGTGTACGTCCGCCGCCGCCTTCGCTACGCTGCCAGTTATCTTCTATAAACTTAGCTTTACCATCGGCTGCTTCAAGGCCTTGGCTAATAGTGTCTTGCAAAGCCATAAAGTAGGCTTTTACTTGCTCTAATAATTTACTTTGCATATTAACCTCTAAATACTTTGCCATTCATGGCATCTTTAATTGTACTTGGTTGCGTATTACCACCGAGTGGCTCATCAACATAATAACCTACCTGCTCAGTAAACTGGCTTTTAGCCTCGGCAATGCTTAATACTGTATTTTGACCGCTTAAATTAGCGCTAGTTGATACCAGTGGCTTACCAAACTCTTGGCATAAGCGCTTTACGGTTGGATGGTTAGTCACCCTAACTGCAATAGTGTCATACTGCCCAGTTAACCACTTTGGGGTGTTTTTAGCTGCGGGCATAACCCAAGTAATCGCATTTGGCCAACTTGAAAAAATGTCGGCACGTTTATCCATTGGGATTTTGGCATCATCTACATATTTTAATAACTGCCCGTAGTTATCGGCAATTAAAATAAGGCCTTTTTCGACCGGGCGCTGTTTAATAGCCAGTAGTCGCTCAACTGCTTGTTGATTATCTGGATCGCAACCTAAGCCATATACAGCTTCTGTAGGGTATAAAATCACTTCGCCTTGCGCTAAACATGTTATAGCAGCAGCTATAGTAGATTGATCTGACAAAATCGTCTCCAGGAGTTTTAAACGTTATTCAGTGGCTGCAAGTTTATGCATACAACTTTTTTGCGGGCATTGTAACACAGTGCTATTAGCCATTTTTCTCTCAATCAGCAGTGGCCAGTTACATTCTGGGCACGATTGCTCAACCGGTTTATTATTCAGCGTATATTTACAGCTTGGGTAGCAATCGCATGAATAAAATATTTTACCAAATTTATTACTACGTGAAACTAAACGGCCTTTTTTACATTTAGGGCAACTAGGTAATGGCTCTTCATTTTGCTTTGCCTCGTTTTCATTGGCAATGTAATGACACTCTGGATACCCTGTACAACCAATAAACATACCGTAGCGGCCATTTTTTACCACCAGCTGCTTACTACATTGTGGACATGCGGAATCTTCTAGCACTTTTATTTCACTGCTATCGTGATGCGCCAACGGGCGAATAAAATCGCACTTGGGGTAGCTGGCACAACCTAAAAATGGGCCTGATTTACTATTGCGGATCACTAACTCTGAACCACATTGTGGGCATATCTCATATTCTTTTTCTAGGGCGTGCTTATTCGCCGAGAAAAGCGAATGGTCGATTTTACTCATGGTGATCCTAAAGGTTGGTGAATTTTCGCCTAATATACCCAAAACACTTAAAGATACAATAGCTATACCCATTACATTAAATTAGCGGCCAATTATAGCGTAAAAAGTACGGTGCAATAATAAGGCAAAGATTATGGCATATACTTGCTATATAAATTACTTTTTCGAAAGTACTTAAGCAATTTAATTTACTCGTATGCTCATATTTTGTATTAAATAGGTATTAATAGGTATCTTGAATTTAGGTATTAGTGAAGTAAGTCGCCGGGCTGGTCAAATATAAGATCTTCCATTTGCTCACAAGCCACTTCTGCTCCGGGTATATTAAATAGCACCATTAACACCACCCACTTTAAATCGTCTAACCCTATAAAAGATTTATCTAGCGCTGCTAAGCGGTCCATTACCATTTCACGGGTAATACCATTAGTAACGCCAATGCGTTCAACAAACATTAAAAAATTACGGCACTGCACATCCAGCATTTTGCATTCGTGGTCGGTAAATATTCTCATTGTTTGTGGCGAGTCAGTGATTAAATATGGTGATGTGTCACTATGCTGTAATTCGGCTAGCTGCTCTAGCCAATCTAGTGCTTTAAATATTTCGGCTTGATTAAAACCAGCTCGTAATAATTCATCGGTCAATTCGTTAGGTTCAATGAAGAGCCCAGCGTCGCTGTGAATATAGTTTTCAAAAAGATACATAAGCACTTCAAACATATCACCACCTCGCATTTAGCTTAAGTACTTAGTTTAGGGTCTGTTAATCTTTCAAGGTTAAATTTGCAGCAGCCTGTTTGGTATTTAGGCAAGGCAGAGCCTATGTGGTGTGGTTATTCCCCATAAATTGGCGATAACGCAGCATTAATGCCAAACAGGCGCTACCCGAAGGGTTCTGCCTAGGGGCAATTAACTCTTTGTTGCTCGGTTTTTACTTAGCCCACTAGGTTACAAACCTCGCGCCGCGATTTAATTGCCTCCAGTTTGAACAAATATTAACCCGCAAAGCTCAACAGACCCTGATGTAACCATCTAAAACTCGCTCTATTTGATCATCTAGCTCCAAGTCCAGCAATCTGGCTTGCACTTTATCAATTGGCCACTGAGCACGGCGAACAATGTCATCAACACTGGTTACCTCAAAGCCAATACTATTTAACACCTCACACTGGGAGTCTTTATTGGTTTGGGTTGACTGCTCTGGAGTTAAAAAACCACTTTGATAAGCAAAGCTCACCTCATCAAGAATATCACTTACATTCTCCACGAGCTTAGCACCTTGCTTAATTAAAAAATGACTCGCTTGGGCAAGTGGGTTTTTAATCGATCCGGGAACAGCAAATACTTCTTTATTTTGCTCCAGCGCATAGCGTACGGTAATGAGCGAACCGCTTTTAATTTCAGCTTCAACAATAAGTACCCCCAGCGACAACCCCGATATAATACGATTACGACGCGGAAAATTATGCGCATTCGCGGCAGTACCAGGTAAAAACTCACTTACAAGCAAGCCCTGCTCTAATACTTGATTTGTAAGTAGCTTATGCTGCTTAGGGTAGTAAATATCAACACCGGTACCCAGCACGGCAATGGTTTTTCCGCTGCCAGCTAAGGCCCCTTTATGCGCAGCTCCGTCTATACCGCGGGCCATGCCTGAAGTAATAGTGATTCCAGCTAAGGTAAGTTGATATGCAAACTCAGCAGCTATTTCCAGCCCGGTGGGAGTGGCGTTACGGCTCCCAACTATGGCTATTTGTGGGCTAGTTAATAACGACACATCGCCTTTGCAAAAAAGCAATAAAGGCGCACTGGCTATTTGTTTTAAATCTTCGGGGTAAGCGGCATCAAAAATACTAATAACCGTTATATTATTGTGTAGGATTAACTGTTCATAATGCGTAATTTGCTGCCAATTAGTGTGCAACAAATTAGTAGCTTGATTAGCACTTAGTCCTAATTGCAGTAATTGCTGATGAGATAAGCCAAACAATGACTCAAGGGAATGGTTTTTAGATAGTGCTAAAAGGGTTTTAATACCCAACCCTTTACACATATAAAAGGCAAGCCAGTGGGCTAGCTTGCCAGATGACTGATCCATGCTCTCTCCTAGAGCACCGACTCGCTACTTAATGAATAACTGCAATATCTCCAACGCGAATTGGGTGCTGATTTTTAGTTATTAGCGCATAACTTACGTTGTCATACACCTTAAATACAATTAACTCACCTACTTTTTCTTTCGGCATTTTCCAAACCGTACTTCCATCATCGGGTTCAGCACCAAAAAACTCGTTAGCATTTGAAATTAACTTCTCAAAGCGACTTGAGTCCTCGGTGTAGCGAGGACCACGAGGACCATCTATAACGCTTGGTGATTGGCGTTCAATATCAAGTACATGACCCACTTCTACTTGCTGCTCTGATCCTAAGTTTAGCACCACTACATCCATAGTGCTAAATTCTCTAGAATCGCTTGGCGAAGCAATAACATAACCCAATACAGCCTGGGTAGGACGATGCATATTAAAATACGCTGGTAGCATTTGCCCTTCCATTGCTGGAAGTAAAAAGTCGCCTTGTTTTATTTCGCGCTTCACCGACTCAACTCTGACCGATGCAGGCTCACCATTAGCGGCATCACCTTTTCTAAAGGCGCGAGCCATACCAACATAAGCAGCACGATTAGCAAGTACCCTTCCAGTTTCTGGGTCTAAATATGGCTTACCTTTATGATAAATTGCATAAGCTTGGTGTAACTTTAAATCGCCTTTAACGTATAAAATATGCCCTAACGTTTGTGTTTTCGTGTTCTCGTTTGCCCCTAAAATATAAGGTTTAGCTTTTATATCGTCGCTATTTATAGCTTGCTCATAAGTTATATAAGGTCTGATCATTTCTAGTGGCAAGGTGGTAATTGCATTTTTGCCTTTAGGGGTAATTCGCCCCTGAGGAGACAGCTTTCGGTACGCTTTATTTATCACTAAACGTGGATTTCCCTGCGCATCGTAGATTAATGCTAAGGCATCGCCGGGATAAATAAGGTGAGGGTTATTAATTTGCGGGTTCAATTGCCACAACTCAGGCCATAGCCAAGGTTCGTTTAAATAAACCCCAGAAATATCCCAAAGTGTATCGCCTTTTTTCACAACATACTGTTTAGGTGCATCTTTTTTTATTTTTAGCACATCAGCATAAGTAGAAAATGCAGCACCTAATGCAACGATAATTGCAATTAATGGAGATTTCATTGGGCTTCCTTGTATTGTTTTTTCATTATTATTGACCAAAACCTGTTAAAGGGGAACGCGAATGGCTAAAATAAGAGCATACAATACCCTAAATTAAGCATAAGTGTAAAAGGTAACTATGGCTACGTTAGAAGTTTTAAGATTCCCAGATGAACGTTTACGTACAATAGCACAAGAAGTTGCACATGTTGACGACCAAGTCCGTGTGATTATAAAAGACATGCTAGAAACTATGTATGATGAAAATGGCATTGGTCTTGCTGCCACACAAGTTAATATTCATCAACGCATTGTAGTGATTGACGTATCAGAAGAGCGCAACGAACCACTGGTATTAATTAATCCACAAATCATTAAAAAAGACGGTACAACCGTAAGCGAAGAAGGCTGCCTTTCTGTGCCTAACTCTTACGCAAAAGTTGATCGCGCAGAAACGGTTACTGTTGCCGCGCTTAACGAGCAAGGCGAAGAATTTGTACTAGATGCAGATGAACTACTGGCTATTTGTATTCAACACGAACTAGATCACCTTCAAGGTAAGCTTTTCATTGATTACTTATCGCCATTAAAGCGCCAACGTATTCGTAAAAAGCTTGAAAAAGAAGCCAAATTTGCAGAATAGTAATAAGCACCGTAACAAGCACCTTAGGAAAACTCAGTGACTCAACCATTACGCATTATATTTGCCGGTACGCCGGACTTTGCCGCACGTCATTTACAAGCGCTGATACAAAGCGAACACCAAATAGTGGGTGTGTATAGCCAGCCAGACCGCCCGGCAGGTCGTGGTAAAAAATTAAAAGCCAGTGAAGTCAAAGAGCTCGCACTTGAGCACAACTTACCGGTTTTTCAGCCACAATCACTAAAAACAGAAGACGCCTTAAATGAGCTTACGAGCCTTAATGCCGACATCATGATTGTAGTGGCTTATGGCTTAATTTTACCTAAAGCCATTTTAGATGCGCCGCGATTAGGCTGTTTAAATGTGCATGGTTCTATTTTACCACGCTGGCGTGGTGCTGCCCCGATTCAACGTGCTATTTGGGCAGGTGATGAACAAACCGGCGTCACCATAATGCAAATGGATGAAGGGCTAGATACTGGCGACATGTTACATATAAGCCGCTGCCCTATTAGTGCCACCGAAACCAGTGCCAGTTTATATACTAAATTAGCTGATCTTGGCCCTGGTGCACTTATTGACACTATTAACAACTTAGCGAATGGTAAAATAACCCCTGAGCCACAAAATGATGCCGCGGCTAATTACGCTAAAAAGCTCTCAAAAGACGAAGCCAATATTGACTGGTCTATGAGCGCGGCGCAAATTGAGCGTAACATTCGCGCGTTTAATCCGTGGCCGGTATGCTTCACCCAAATGGGAGGGCAGCCAGTAAAAATTTATCAAGCACATGTTGTAGAGCAATCAAGCAACCAGCCTGATAATAACGGGCGCGTTCTGTCGAGCGACAAAAATGGCGTTATTGTAGGTTGTGGCGAACATGCTTTATGTATTACGCAATTACAACCGCAAGGTAAAAAACCAATGGCAATTAACGACTTTTTAAATGGTCGTAGTGACTGGGTTACTCCTGGCACAATATTAGGCGAAAATAATGAGTAATGTTCCAAACGTACGAGCGCTTGCCGCTGAAACTTTATATAACGTAGTTGATAAAGGCGCTTCGCTTAATCAAGAACTACCATTTGCCAGCCAAGGCTTGCCACCTAAAGATAAAGCCCTGCTACAACAAATTTGCTATGGCGTTTTACGCTATTTACCAAGCCTTGAAAACTACTGCCAACATTTAGTTGAGGAGCCGTTAAAAGGTAAGCGTAGAATATTTCAGTTTTTATTGTATGTGGGCATTTACCAACTACAACACATGCGTGTTCCACCACATGCGGCAATTTCAGAAACTGTAAATGCACTACAACAATTGCGTGCTTTGGGTTTAAAAGGACTTATTAACGCTATTCTACGTAGTTTTCAGCGCCAACAACTTGAGCTTGAAGAAAAAGCCAAACTTATTCCGGTGTGTTTATACAATCATCCAAACTGGTTTATCAAACAAGTTAAAGAAGCTTATCCTGATAGTTGGGAAGATCTGCTTGCAGAAAACCAACAGCAAGCGCCTATGTGGCTGCGTGTAAATCAAGCGCAATACAGCACGCAAGAATACAGCGATATGCTAACAGCTAACGATATTGAGCATACACTTAACCCTGATTTTATAGATGGGATAAAGTTAGCTAAACCACGAGATGTATTTTCATTACCCGAGTTTGATACCGGTGCTTGTTCTGTACAAGATGCTGCTGCACAGTTAGCTGCGCGCTTTTTAGAGCCTAAAGATGACGACACTATTTTAGATGCCTGCGCCGCGCCGGGTGGCAAAACCTGTCATATTTTAGAATTGGCCGATGCTGAGGTACTTGCCCTTGATAGCGATGCAACTCGCCTAGAGCGTGTTAAGCAAAACTTAACTCGTATAGGCTTAGGTGCCGACCTACAATGTGGTGATGCATCACAACCACACACTTGGTGGGATGAAAAACAGTTTGATCGTATTTTACTCGACGTACCTTGCTCGGCTACCGGTGTTATTCGCCGCCACCCCGATATAAAGTGGTTGCGTCGTGCATCAGACATTGCCGATTTAGCAGCATTACAAGGCGATATACTCGATAGTATTTGGCCGCTTCTAAAGCCAGGTGGCACCTTGGTATACGCTACTTGTTCAGTACTCCCTCAAGAAAACCAACAACAAGTTGCTAAGTTTTTAGCTAATAACAATGATGTTGAGCATATTCCTCTACATGATAAAGACACGCCCACCACACCTGGTTTACAGTTACTTCCTGGTGAAAGCGATGGCTTTTATTACGCTAAACTAGTTAAAAAAATATAACCTATACAGCACACAACAATTAGCTATCTATCTTATTTTAGATAGCTAATACTTCATAGCAATAGGTACTTATAACACTGGTAAATAATGAAAATAATCATACTCGGAGCTGGCCAAGTAGGCGGCACACTAGCTGAAAATTTAGTTGGTGAACAAAACGAAATAACGGTCGTTGATATTGACGGCAACCGCTTACGCGAGCTTCAAGATAAGTATGACCTACAAGGCGTTGCTGGTCACGGCGCTCACCCAGATGTACTTCGCAGAGCCGGTGCGGAAGACGCCGATATGATTATCGCGGTAACCAGTTCAGATGAAGTAAACATGGTTGCCTGCCAAGTTGCGTATAGTATTTTTAATACCCCGACTAAAATAGCCCGAATTCGTTCTGAGCAATATTTAAAGTATCGAGAAAAGCTGTTTCATAACGATGACTTGCCGGTCGATCACTATATTGCTCCTGAGGCATTAGTAACTAAGTACATTCGCCGCTTAATAGACTACCCAGGCGCATTGCAAGTGCTGCAGTTTGCCGATGGCATGCTCTCTTTGGTTGCTGTAAAAGCTTACTATGGCGGTTTATTAGTAGGTTATGCGCTATCTACGCTTAAACAGCATATTCCCAATGTGGAAACTCGTGTAGCCGCTATTTATCGCCAAGGAAAAGCGATAAAACCTCTAGGCACAACAATTATTGAAGCCGATGATGAAGTGTTTTTTATAGCAGCCACTAAACACATCCGCGCCGTTATGAACGAACTCCAAAGGTTAGAGCGTTCATATAAAAACATTATGATTGCTGGTGGCGGTAATATAGGCGCAGGCCTAGCGCGCTCACTGGAAAAAAATCACAGTGTAAAATTAATTGAGCGCAGCAAAGAGCGCGCCGAGCAACTCTCTGAAATGCTCGACAACACGATTGTTTTTTGCGGAGATGCGTCAGACCAAGAGCTATTGTCAGAAGAGCATATAGATCAGGTTGATGTGTTTATTGCTGTAACCAACGATGATGAAGTAAATATAATGTCGGCCATGCTAGCAAAACGTATGGGCGCACAAAAAACCATGGTACTTATTCAACGCAGTGCATACGTTGACTTAGTACAAGGCGGCGATATTGATATTGCAATTTCACCACAAGAAGCCACTATTTCGGCATTACTTACTCATGTTCGCCGCGGCGATATTGTTAACGTATATTCACTACGCAAAGGTGCAGCTGAAGCTATTGAAGCTGTTGCCCATGGTGATGAAAATACATCTAAAGTAGTTGGCCGAACTGTAAGGGATATAAAACTCCCAGCAGGTACTACTATTGGTGCTGTAGTACGTAACGACGACGTGCTTATTGCCCACGACGATACCATTATTATGTCGGGCGACCATGTCATCATGTTCTTAATTGATAAAAAGCACATTAATATTGTAGAAAAACTATTTCAGGTGAGCGCCATATTTTTATAGCAGTACATTGTGGGTATTTTAAACACAAAAAAGCAGCTTAGTTAAGCTGCTTTTTTAATATAGGGTACTAAAGCTTTATTGTACTTTGGCAAACTCTTCTTTAGAAAGTTCGCCATTACCGTCAGTATCTAGCTGATCAAATATTTTTACTAACTGTGTATTTGCCGCAGCTTCTTGCTGAGAAATAACACCATCGCCGTTGGTATCAAAAGAGGCAAAATCCACTGCTGCATAGGCTGCTGCTGAAGACGCTAAAACTAAAATCGCAAGTGATGTATTTAATACTTTCATAATAATCTCCTAAAAATGAGAGGTCCTTCTCAGAAATCCCTGGCTGTGAAAAATAACCGAAAAAGTAATTAGTAGTTAGCAAACTCTGCTTTAGAAAGCTCACCGTTACCATCTGTATCTAACTCTGCAAATTGTGCGATTAAATCGGAATCTACCGACGCTTCACTTTGGCTAATTGCGCCATTACCATCTACATCAAGGGTATCAAAATCACTTGCTGCAAAAGCGGCTGATGACGATGCTAGAGCGATAAGTGCGAGTGCTTTATTTAACTGTTTCATAATTTAATCCTTTACTATGTTATTCAATGCTTTATCAAAAAATTAGATATACTAAGGTTTATACTTTCCTTGTTATTCTTTTTCATAAGCTCCCTTGCTTACTTAGGTTGTCTTTGGCAACACAGAATTTTATCAACCTTGCATTTTGCTTATGCTTTAGAAAATTCTTCTTTTGATAACTCACCGTTTTGGTCAGTATCAAGCTCTGAGAAAATACTCATTAACTCTGCATCAACAGCAGCTTCGCTTTGACTAATTGCGCCATTACCATCTACATCAAGGGTATCAAAATCACTTGCTGCAAAAGCGGCTGATGACGATGCTAGAGCGATAAGTGCTAACGTTTTATTTAATGTTTTCATAATCAATCTTCCTTCAAAGTTTATGTTAACTGCGATTAAGTGCTTCACTTTAAATCACGTTTAATGCAATACAGCTTAACTATTACAACTTCGATGCCAACATTTAAAACATCAATAACTTCAATTAGTTAAAGGTAACATGCACTTAAAGGTGATAATTAACTGTCTATTTTTGTTGCCTTTTTGCAACACACTTTAAGCCCAAACAATAAGTTCGAACAAATTCAATGCCTTACAAAAAGCAAAAAACGCCACAGATTATAAATACACACTGTAAGGAGACTGTTTAGCTGGGGTATTCAACTCGGTTACAGCTGAATAATTTTTGAAATGAAAATAACCAATAGCTTTTATTTTTATAAATAATTGTTTTTTATCGATTATTTTATTTTTATCAATGCAGGTATGCGTTATTTAAAATTAAATTTAATAAATCGCTATTTTGTTGCAAAATAGCGAAATGTACAGTTACTCGGTTTCTGATTGGAGTATTGAAGGGTCAATAAAGTGATCCCCCATAAAGCTTTTCATTTCTTCTTCGCTGGCTAATAGCTTTATTCCACAGTAAGCACCTTGAACGTGTTCTTTCACGCTACAAATTTCTCCCTGAAAGTCTTTAACTTGCTTATTACTGCTATCGAGGATGATTGAGCATTGCATCCCTTTAATGTTTTCGGCCTGGGCTTTGTCTTTAAGATCAAACTTTACGCCCGTTAGCGAAATATCTTTAATTACCCCGTCGAGTATCCTGTCATCACTAAGTTTTAGCTTGGCCGATAATAAGGTAGGTATACGAGTTTGCGAGCGTAAATCGAATAACTGCACTTGCTTTGGGTAATTAATAAAAAGTAAGCGTGCGGGATGAGATGCAACTGACATTATTTGCTGACGAAAAGCGATAACCTGCCCACCACTTCCCTCTATTAGTGCTCTTACTACCACCATTACCCCATCGTGCAGGTAGTCGCTTGCTGTAGGCAGGCGCTTTGAGCTCGGATAGTTTAAAATAATAAATCGATTTTCGAGCAAACCTATAAACTCTGTTTTTACACGCTTGCTGGCTGTTGGTGTTAAAATTTCAAGATCAACCATGGCACCAGACATTATTTGGTGTAACTTTTCTAGGTTAGTTGTTGGCATATCCTTTTCCCTAATACTCTTTATAAACTAACAATTAAATTATCCGCGCCAAAATGTAGGCGTAAACAGCACTAATAAAGTAAATATTTCTAAACGGCCAAATACCATAGCAATGGTAAGCAACCATTTAGCACCATCACTAATAGACCCATAGTGCGATGCAACATCTCCTAAGCCCGGGCCAAGGTTATTTAAACACGCTGCAGTAGCAGAAAATGCTGTAATGTTATCCATACCGGTTCCCATCAGCGCTAGCATAATAATTATAAACACCAATGCGTACGCTGAGAAAAACCCCCATACAGCTTCTACTACTTTGTCTGGCAACGCTTTGCTGCCTAACTTGATAGAATATATAGCCCGAGGATGCACTAGCCTATTAAGCTCTCGCACGCCTTGTAAGTATAGTAAGAATACGCGCACCACTTTCATACCGCCACCGGTAGAGCCCGCACAGCCACCTATAAAGCTCGAAAATATAAGCAGTATTGGTAAAAATAATGGCCAAGCCGAAAAGTTATCGGTGGCAAATCCTGCCGTACTGCTAATTGAAACAGCATGAAATAGCGCTTGGTCGAGTGTTTCATCGCCATTGGCATACACTTCATGAGACGAAAGCACGGTAAAGCAAATAACCACCAGCGCTAACTGAATACATAAAAACACTTTAAACTCAGGGTCGCGAATATAAACACTGATATTTCTACTTGCTACCGCAGCGTAATGCAGTGAAAAGTTAATGGCTGCAATAATTAAAAAGAACACACAAATAAAGTTAATTACTGGGCTATCAAAATGCCCCATAGAGGCATCATAAGTAGAAAACCCACCAATGGCGACCGTTGAGAACGCATGGCTTATTGCGTCAAACCAATCCATACCTGCAATCCAATATGCCAAGGTACACGCAAGCGTAATTGACACATATATATACCAAAGGTGCTTTGCGGTGTCGGCAATTCGCGGGGTCATTTTAGAGTCTTTTACTGGCCCTGGTATTTCGGCGCGATATAGCTGCATACCACCAACCCCTAGCATAGGTAAAATAGCAACCGCCAATACAATGATCCCCATACCGCCAAACCACTGTAGTTGTTGGCGATAAAATAATACCGATTTAGGCAAGTACTCTATACCGGTTAGTACCGTTGCTCCGGTGGTGGTTAACCCCGAAAACGCTTCAAATACCGCATCAGCCAGTGATAGGTTTGGCTCTTGTAAAAATATCAGCGGTAAGGATGCAAACGCGCCAAGTACCAACCAAAACAACACAACAATTAAAAACCCTTCCCGCGCTTTTAAATCGCCATCTTCGTGGCGGTTAGGGTAATAAGCCATTAAGCCAATAGTGACACTAAAAATAAAAGCCAAAACAAAAGGAACACCACCACCGTCTTTATAAATTAAAGACACGATTGCCGGAGGCACCATGGTAATACTAAACAGTGCAACAAGTTGCCCAAGGATTTTTATAATGGTACGAAATTGCATTTAACGTATCGCTTTTATTATTAGTAAGTTTAACGAGTAAGATATTGTCTTACTCTTTAATGGTTAACTCAACCGCGCCGTGGCTTAAATCAAAAATATCTTTAATTGCTTGCGTCGCTTGGCGGCTATCAATAGTAATAACCCATTCAATATTAGCAGTAAATTGCTTATCGATGTTAAGCACTTGATACTTCGTTTTTAATAGTTGCTCAATAACGCCTTGCATACTGTATTCACTACTACCAATTAGCTCAATACTTGGCACTTTATTTATCGTTGATAAGTTAGCTAATGCATTATTTAATGTGCCTCCATAAGCACGTACTAAACCGCCTGTACCTAGCTTTATACCACCAAAATAACGCGTAACCACAGCGGTAACTTCACCAAGCCCTGAGCCCATAAGCACATTTAACATAGGTTTACCGGCGGTGCCATTTGGCTCACCATCATCCGAAAACCCATACACATGGCTTCCTCCTGGTTTACCCGCTACGTGAGCCCAGCAATTATGCCGTGCATCGGCATACTTAGTTTCAATACTTTTTATAAACGCTTTAGCTGAACTTAAATCTGGGGTATGTGCAATATGCACAATAAAGGTGCTTTTTTTAATCTCTTCTTGATGAAAAACATCTGCTGCTGGGTATTTATATTCTGACATTCGTTGATGAACCAAGTTATAAACCAAAAAATGGGGCCAACAGGCCCCTCTTTATAATACAGCTAGTCTAACGCGTGATTAATCTAGCGCTAAATTTCGTGTCATATTCTCAAGGCTATCTTCGTGTACTATGATGTTATCTTCAATACGAATACCACCATAAGGCTTAAACGACTCTACCTTTTGCCAATTAATAAACTGTTTATTATCGGTTTGTGCTAAATCGCCTAGCAAAGAGTCGATAAAGTATAGCCCAGGCTCAATAGTAAACACTTGGTTTTTTTCAATTATGCGAGTACAACGCAAAAATGGATGTCCCTCTGGAGCTGCTTGTTGTGCGCCCATTTCATCAGCCATAAAACCACCCATGTCGTGCACTTGTAAACCTAGGTGATGCCCTAAACCATGTGGGAAGAAGGTAGAGGTAATTTTACGTTCAACTATTTCCTCAGCCGGTAGCTTAACAATATCAAAGTCGCTAAGTATTTGTGCAACGCTATTGTGACACTCAACATGTAAATCACCATAAAGCATGCCGGGTTTTAACCCCGTACCTAACTCTATTTGCGCTGCAGTCATTGCTTGCACTAGCTCTGCAAATTCGCCTTGTTTTTTAAAGTCATACGTACGGGTAATATCTGCCGCATAGCCATTAAAATTAGCGCCTGCATCTATTAAAAATGAGTTGTGTTGCTGCGGTGCTTTTGCCTCAAAGTGCGTGTAGTGCAAAATGGCGCAGTTTTCGTTTAGCGCCACAATGTTGCCATAAGGCATTTCGTTTTCACTTTGGCGAGTTGCCATTAAGTAAGCTTGCTGAATATCAAACTCACTGCCACCATTAAAAAAGGTATCGCGGGCAGCTTTGTGGCCATCTACTGCAATACGGTTGGCGTTGCGTAAACATTCAAGCTCATATTGGGTTTTATAAGCGCGGTGGTAATGAAAGTAATTTAGTACCGGCTCAGGATTCATAACACTAAAGCCTAGTGCTTGTGCTACTTCTAAGTATTCGCCCACATAAGCGTAGTTAGCTTTGTCGTAGGGCAATAGTTTTTCAACCTGATCGGGCTGTAATAACAATTCAATGTCAAAATACTCAGCCCAAAAATCGCGCGGCTCATCTGGCACTTTATGCCAAAAATCAACCGGACGATAAAAAATAAGTTTAGGCTTGTCGCTACCATTTACCACAATCCAGCAATGTGGATTGTCTAGTACTGGTAACCAAGCTTTAAAGTGTGGATTAACTTTAAACGGATAATACATATCATCTAAAAACTGACGCTTAGCTTGGCCCGAGTGAATAACTAATCCCTCTAACCCTTCACGTTCACAAATTGTACGAGTACGTTGTTGCAGTGTTGCAATATGTTCGGCGTATAAAACGGCTAATTTATCCATAATAAACCCATCTGTTGTATTTAACTTGCTTTGAGTCTACCACACACACAATCCATACCCAAAGCGCTCAAAATAAGGGGAACATCTAACCTTATTAGCATCCCCTTACCTTTATTAATTATCCGCCCATTTTCATTTCGAGTAGCGGCGCCAGTATATTTCCCTCGCGGTGTAAACGCGTATGATAAACCTGCCTGTAGGCAAATACGTTTTTAACATAATCGCGAGTTTCTCTATACGGGATCAATTCAATCCATAGCTCTGCTGGAATAGCTTCATCTGGTAACCAGCGTTTAATACGATGATACCCTGCGTTATATGAAGCTGTTGCCAATATTTCATTGCCGTGGTTTTTCTTTTTTAAATACTGCAAATAGCGCGTACCTAATCTTATATTTGTTTGTGGTTGATATAAGCGGCGGCTCGACACACTGCCTTTATTTACGTAATCGGCAGTACTGGGCAATAACTGCATTAACCCTCGCGCATTTGCTGATGAACGTGCATCGGGGGCAAATGAGCTTTCACGGCGCGCAATGGCAATACTCCACGCCACGTCTATTTTACTGCGCTTACTGTAGCGCTCAAATACATCTTGAAACGCAAACGGAAAACGCTGCTCTACGTTATCCCACGCTTTTATTTTTGCCAGTGTAAAAATAGTGCTGTCATGCCAACCCAGCTCTGTGGAGAGTATTGAAGCAGCTAACTTTTCTTCGTCACTCGAGGTGTTTGTTAGGTAATTCCATTCGCGACGTGCCGAGGTAAAGCGCTCAAGCTCATAAAAAGCTTTCGCACGCTTGTAGCCCGGGGCATTTTTTACTTTATTAACAAGCGCCTGATCAACAACTAAAGGTTGGTTATTTAAATCAACCGGTAACCCTAATCGTGCCGCGGCTAAAAAACCATAATAATCGCGATTAGCTGCTACTGTTTTCCAAATAGCGTCTGCTTTTTGTTGCTCACCACGTTTTGCGTAGCTGTACGCTAACCAGTATTGCTGGCCAAGACTTAAGTTATCTTTACCAGTAAAAAAGGCTGCAATACCCTCCCAATCTTGGGTTTTAAGCATATTACCGAGTTGCCACTGAATTAGTTTGCTGTCTTGGCGATCTTTTGGCACTTTGTTTAGCCAAAAGCTTGCTTGTTTATGTCCGCTGGAAGCAAGCGACAGTGCAAAGGTATAATACACATCTGCTTTAGCTGCATCGCTGTAAGTAAATATTTGCTCTAGCTTTTCCCATGCTTTTAAAGCAAGCTCTTTATCGCGCCAAATTAAACGCTTTACACCATAAAGAGCTATTTGCCCTTCTTTAACCGACTTATTTTTGTATCTGTATAATCCGGCTGCAGCACTTGGATCGCGGCGTACTTTTAAGTATAAATCAGCTAAGTAACCTTCATTACTGGGTAGTAATGTTTTTAAATAAGGTAATAGGCTTTGAGTACCGCCTTCTGCCGCCATAGTCACCCGCTGCCAAACAGCTTCTTTACTCATATAGCCTTTTTTACGCCATAACGAAAAAAGCCCATCGCACGCTTTAGGTTGCGACTTGCCTACCGTCCATAAATCAGTTACTTGGTTAAATATCGCTTTTTCTGGCGCACCTAAATCAAGTTGATAATCTAAATATGTACAAGTCAGTTCAGTATCAGAGGTTTTACGGTAATTGCGAATATACGCTGCTTTTTTATTATGCTTTTCTAAATAGCTTAACCATGCTTTACGCACTGGCCACTCTAGCGGCGTATGCTGATAAATAGTGAGGTAATCCTCTATTTCTGCTTGGTGTTTTATATCGGGATGTCGTTGCCAATATACTTTTTCAACATAAGGCTTTAATGGATGATCAAGATTACTTATAGCCATTTTAAAGTCTTGGTAATCACCATAGCGAACTTTTTTTTCAGCGTCTAAAAATGCATCGTTATCGATGTTTGCCTCAACGCAGTGAAGAGGGAAAATAAAAACCGCTGCCATAGCATTTAATAAATATTTTTTCATAATGCCTTCATAATAAAATTAAAATAATAAGCAAAAACTTTTGTTCCACCATAGCACCAAACAAGCTATATTTTAACCAACTGTTTTGTAACCAAGTTAAATTTTTCGTTGCATTTTTAATTCAAAGCAAGCACACTGATTAAATCGCAACTCATCGTACCAGTCTTAGTTCGTCAACTAGGGAGAATAATAATGTTATATAAAAGCGATTCCTTTGAAGTTAGCTTCATAAAGGAAAACATCGCCGAGTTTAAGTTTTGTGCTACAGCTTCTGTAAACACACTATCTCAGCAAACCCTTTCAGATTGCGCAACAGCATTAAAACAATTAGCTGCAAATACTGATATAAAAGGCATGATTTTTACCAGTGATAAAGAACACTTTATTATTGGTGCCGACGTATTCGAATTTTTACCTATATTTACTAGATCTGAAGCAGAACTAGTAACTTGGATAAAAGAAGCCACTGACGTTTTTGACGCTATCGAAGACTTACCATTCCCAACTCTAAGCGCTGTAAATGGCTTAGCACTTGGCGGTGGCTGTGAGTGGGTACTTGCTACCGATTATCGTGTAGCAAGCGAAACTGCACAAATGGGTCTTCCAGAAGTAACCCTTGGCATAATGCCTGGTTTTGGTGGCACAGTACGCTTACCGCGCATTATTGGTGCCGATAACGCCATGATGTGGATTACCTCAGGTTCTACTAACCGCGCAGCAGATGCCCTTAAAGTAGGTGCTTTTGACGCAGTAGTTAGTGCTGACAAACTTATAGAGTCAAGTGTATCAACACTTGAATTAGCAATTGCTGGCAAGCTCGATTGGCAAGCAAAACGCAATGTAAAGCTACAACCACTTAAATTAAATCGTGTTGAGCAAGGCATGAGCTTTGCAATGGCTGAAGGCATGGTAATGGCTAAAACTAAAGGCCACTATCCTGCACCTGTAATGGCTTTAAAAACCATTAAAGCAGCTGCTAACTGTACTCGTGATGAAGCAATGGCAATCGAAAATGCCAACTTTGCTAAATTAGCAGGCACGCCAGAAGTTGCCGCGCAAATTGGTATATTTCTAGCCGACCAGTACATTAAAGGTAAATCACGTAAACTTGCTAAACAAAGCGATGTAGAAATTAAACAAGCTGCAGTGTTAGGTGCTGGCATTATGGGCGGCGGTATTGCATACCAGTCTGCTTATAAAGGTACACCTATTATAATGAAAGACATCCAACAGGATGCACTTGACTTAGGTATGGGCGAAGCCTCTAAGTTACTTGGCCAAAAAGTTAAACGTGGCCATATGTCGATGGAAAAAATGCTTGGTACGCTAAGCAAAATTAAACCGACCCTTAATGATTCTGATCTACAAAGTGCCGATATTATTGTTGAAGCCGTAGTAGAGAACCCTAAAGTTAAGCAAGCAGTACTTGCAGAGCTTGAGAAAACCATGCCAGAGGGCACGGTACTTACCTCAAACACTTCAACTATTTGTATTGATTTACTTGCAGAAGCGTTAGATAAACCAGAAAACTTCTGTGGTATGCACTTTTTTAACCCAGTACCAAAAATGCCGTTAGTAGAAATTATCCGTGGTGCAAAAACCTCTGATAAAACCATTAACGCCGTAGTTGATTACGCGCTTAAATTAGGCAAGTCTCCTATTGTTGTTAACGATTGCCCTGGCTTTTTTGTAAACCGTGTTTTATTCCCTTACTTTGCAGGTTTTAGCAAATTAGTAGTTGAAGGTGCTAACTTTGCAAAAGTAGATAAAGTAATGGAAAACGTATTTGGCTGGCCTATGGGTCCGGCTTACTTACTTGATGTTGTAGGTATTGATACCGCTTTTCATTGTACTGGCGTAATGGCCGATGGTTTCCCTGAGCGCATGGCGCGTGCAGATAAAGACCCAGTGACTATTTTTGCTAACGAAAAGCGTTTTGGCCAAAAGAACAAAGCTGGTTTTTATAAGTACGAAACAGATCGTCGCGGTCGTCTTAAAAAATCGCATGACGAAACTGCAATTGAGCTGCTTAAGCCAATTACTGAAGCAGAAAAAGCATTCGATAAACAAGAAATCATTGACCGTTGTATGATCCCAATGCTTAACGAAGTACTACTTTGTTTACAAGAAGGCATTGTTGCATCACCACAAGAAGCTGATATGGCACTTGTTTACGGTGTTGGTTTCCCTCCATTTAGAGGCGGCGCGTTCCGTTACTTAGATCAAACAGGTTTAGCTAACTTTGTGGCAACTGCCGACAAATATGCTCACTTAGGTGCGATTTATCAAGTATCAGAGCAAACTCGTCAATGGGCCGAAGAAGGTCGTGTTTTCTATAAGGTGGAAGGTTAATATCATGAATAATCCAGTAATTGTAGATTGTATCCGCACACCTATGGGTCGTTCTAAAGGTGGCGTATTCAAAAATAAACGTGCCGAAGACTTAAGCGCACATTTAATGAAAGGCTTACTCGATCGCAACCCAGCAGTTGATCCAGCATCAATTGACGATATTTATTGGGGTTGTGTACAGCAAACATTAGAGCAAGGCTTTAACGTTGCACGTAACGCTGCATTACTTGCCGGTATTCCGCATAGCGTACCAGCAGTAACAGTTAACCGTTTATGTGGCTCGTCAATGCAAGCATTGCATGACGCAGCACGCGCAATAATGACTGGCGCTGGCGACACTTACCTAATTGGTGGTGTTGAGCACATGGGCCACGTACCTATGACTCACGGTAACGACTTTCACCCAGGTTTAGCAACAAGCATTGCACAAGCTGCTGGCTCTATGGGCTTAACAGCTGAATACCTAGCAACACTGCATGGCATTAGCCGTGAGCAGCAAGATGAATTTGCGTACCGCTCACATCAACGTGCTCAAGCTGCAACTGTTGAGGGACGTTTTCGCCGCGAAATTTTAGCAATGGAAGGTCACGCAGCAGATGGTTCTCTTATCTTAGTTGAAGACGACGAAGTAATTCGTCCAGAAACAACGGTAGAAGGCCTATCAAAGCTGCGCCCAGTGTTTAATCCTGCATCGGGTACGGTAACAGCCGGAACTTCTTCTGCACTTTCTGACGGCGCATCTGCAATGTTAGTAATGAGCGAAGCAAAAGCAAAAGAACTTGGCTTACCAATTCGCGCACGCATTAAAGCAATGGCAGTAGCGGGTTGCGATCCATCAATCATGGGTTACGGCCCAGTACCAGCAAGCAAAAAAGCACTTGCACAAGCCGGTATTACAATTGATGACTTAGGCGTAGTTGAGCTTAACGAAGCCTTTGCAGCACAATCATTACCTGTAATGAAAGATTTAGGGTTAATGGATGTAGTTGACGAAAAAGTGAATTTAAACGGCGGCGCAATCGCACTTGGACACCCACTAGGCTGTTCGGGTTCGCGTATTAGCACCTCGCTTATTCACTTAATGGAAGACAAAAATGTACGATACGGTTTAGCAACTATGTGTATTGGTTTAGGCCAAGGCATTGCCACTGTATTTGAACGTGTTCAAGACTAATTAGTTTAAACATGTAAAACCATCTTGGTGATTAAAAAGGCGAACTGATTTTATGCAGTTCGCCTTTTTTATTGGTTTATTTTTAGTTGTTTTATATGGTTATATTGAAAAACTGGAATACTGTGATCGGGTGTATTATTTGTTATTGCCAAGCTCTATTGATTAAGTCCTTTAATTAAATAAGGTGTGTAATTTAGATATGAGTAAAATAGTTAAATAACGCTTTAAATTGCGCTAAACTCTACAACTTATAAAATGTAAAACCCTAATGTGCAGCAATCGCTTTAACTAAACAGGCAAATTTATTATGAGCTTTAATAACCCCGATCACCAATTAGATGCCATAGGCCTTCGCTGCCCAGAGCCAGTGATGATGGTACGCGCTGCTATTCGTAAAATGAATGATGGTGAAACGTTATTAATAACCGCTGATGACCCATCAACAACTCGCGACATTCCGAGCTTTTGTACGTTTATGGATCACACGCTGGTGGCTAAAGATGCAGAAGCAGCACCGTATAGATATGTAGTTAAGAAAGGGCTTTGAACTGGCGTAGGTTGGGTTTCGTTTCACTCAACCCAACCTACAGAAAATCTACTTCTTCGTTATCGTCACTTGTGGCTTGTCGTAATTACTGTAATCAATACTTACTATGTAGGTGCCTTTTATTGCGGGCGTATAGCTAAAGTAATTATAAATAGTATTACAGTCGGCAACTGCAGGTTGGCCTAGTGTTAGTTTTTGCCCTGCTGGCTGAGTATCGCTGTAGCCACAGTTGTAACCTTCACTAAAGTCGGCATCGGCAATTTTAAATTCGTATACTTTACCAGGCGTTGAAAATTTAACTTCTGCTTGATACAGCGATCGCGCTACTTGGGTAAATTGGTACTGTGGCTCTGCATCCCATAAGGTAAAGTCGCCCCTTAAATACACGGTACGATCTAATTTTTGTTGTGGTAATACATCATCAAGCGTTATTTGCGTAGAACAAGCAGTTAAAAAACTAACAAGTGCTAAGGTTAAAATACGTTTTATTGGGCTTTTCATTCGAGATCCTTACTTTATATATGCAGGTTAATAATACACCAAAATTAAAACTAAAAAGCCAGCAAAACGCTGGCTTTTTACATTATCGAATAATGTTATTTTTGTAGTACAGAAATGTCTGCAATACCTAAAAACAATCCGCTTAACTGACTTAAAAGCGCCAGACGATTTTGCTTAACTGCTTCGTCGTCGGCCATAACCATCACGTTATCAAAAAAGCTATCAACACTTTGACGAATACCAGCCAATTGGCTTAATGCTTCTTGGTAATTACCACTGGCGTAAAGTGGTGCAAGTTCAGTAGCAAATTTTGCTACTTGTGCCGCAAGTACTTTTTCAGCGTCGTCGGTTAGTAAACTTTCATCTACATTACCTTCGCTGGTAATGTCATTTTTAGCAAGTATATTACTTACGCGCTTATTAGCGGCTGCAAGCGCTTCTGCTGCGTCTAATGTGCGAAAATGGCTTACGGCTTTAACACGGCGATCAAAATCAACAGGTTTAGTCGGACGACGTGCAAGCACAGCTTGAATCACATCTACTTCTATTCCTTCGTCTTGATACCAAGCACGGAAACGCCCTAGCATAAACTCAAACACATCGGTTGATACATTAAGATTAGTTAGCTTATCGCCAAACAAGGTTTGCGATTTAGCAACTAGGTCTAAAATATCAAGCGGTAGCTCTTTTTCTACCATGATGCGCAATGCGCCAATAGCAGCACGGCGTAAAGCAAATGGGTCTTTGTCGCCTTTTGGCGCTTGGCCTATGCCAAAGATACCCACTAAGGTATCAAACTTATCGGCAATCGCTACTGCGCAACTAATTAAGTTGGTAGGTAAGCTGTCGCCTGCAAAGCGTGGCATATATTGCTCATTCTGCGCTAGTGCTACATCTTCAGCTTCGCCGTCAAAACGTGCGTAATGCATTCCCATAACACCTTGGATGTCGGTAAATTCCATCACCATTTCGGTCATTAAGTCAGTTTTACTCAATAAACCAGCACGTTGTGCTAGCTCTTTATCTGCACCAAGTTGCTGGGCAATATAACCGGCAAGCTCGCTAATACGCGCAGACTTGTCTTTAAGTGTACCTAACTGTTTTTGGAACAATACGCTATCGAGAGATTCTAAACGGCTTTCTAGTGTTTTCTTTTTATCGCTTTCAAAAAAGAATTGCGCATCGGCTAATCGAGGACGCACTACTTTTTCGTTACCCGAAATCACTACGCTAGGATCTTTACTTTCTATGTTAGACACAAACAAAAACTTATTTAAAAGTTTGCCGTTTTGATCTAAAAGCGGAAAGTATTTTTGATCATCTTTCATCGTGTAAATAAGCGCTTCGGCCGGTACTGCCAAAAACTCTTCTTCAAATGTAGCCGTTAATGTTACTGGCCATTCTACCAGTGATGTTACTTCTTCAAGTAAATCTTCATCCATGGCTACAACCGCATTTATTGCTTTTGCTGCAGCTTCTATTTGCGCTCGAATTTGCGCTTTACGCTGCTCGTAATCGGCAATAACGTAGGCTGATTTTAAAACATCAAAAATATCATCAGCATGGTTAATGGTAATTTTTTCAGGATGATGAAAGCGATGTCCTTGAAGCTGGTTACTTACCTGCTTACCCAGCACTTCACCTGTTACTAACTCATCACCCAATAAAATAGTTACCGTATGCACTGGACGAATAAATTGTGTTTTATTCGCGCCCCAACGCATTGGCTTAGGAATAGGTAATTTAGCCAGCGCTTTATTAATAACGTCAACCATCAGCGTTTTAGTTTCTTGCCCTGCTACTTTAGCAAGGTGCAGCAACCACGCGCCTTTGTCGGTTTCAAGTGTTTGCGCATCTTTTACTTCAATACCACAACCACGTGCCCAACCCATTGCAGCTTTAGTAGGATTGCCATCTGCATCAAACGCTGCCTTAATTGCTGGGCCGCGTTTTTCTACTTCTTTATCTTGTTGTTTTGCATCAAGCGCTATTACGCGAAGGCCTAAACGACGTGGTGATGCATACCAGCTTACGCCTTGATGCGCTAATTCTAATGTCTCTAGTTCTGCAGTTAAGTTTGCAGCAAATGCTTCTGCTAATTTACGCAGCGCTTTTGGTGGCAACTCTTCGGTGCCAATTTCTACTAATAAGTTTTGTGCTGACATGCCTACTTATCCTTACACAGCGGGAAACCAAGCGCTTCACGTTTATCATAATAACTTTGTGCACACGCTTTTGATAAAGCACGAACGCGTAGTATGTAACGTTGGCGTTCGGTTACCGAAATTGCGTGGCGCGCGTCTAATAAGTTAAATGCATGCGATGCCTTCATTACTTGCTCATAAGCCGGTAACGGTAAATTTGCTTCAATTAACTTTTGGCTCTCTGCTTCACATTTATCAAACTGAGCAAATAGATCTTCTACGTTGGCGTGCTCAAAGTTATAAGTAGATTGTTCTACTTCATTTTGATGAAACACATCGCCGTAAGTTACTCGCCCAAGCGGGCCATCAGCCCAAACTAGGTCGTAAATACTGTCTACGCCCTGAATATACATGGCTAAACGCTCTAGGCCGTAAGTGATTTCGCCAGTTACCGGTGAGCACTCAATGCCGCCCACTTGTTGAAAGTAGGTAAACTGGGTTACTTCCATGCCGTTTAACCAAATTTCCCAACCTAGGCCCCACGCACCTAAGGTAGGTGATTCCCAGTTGTCTTCAACAAAGCGCACTTCGTCTGTTAAGGTATCTATGCCTACGGCCGCTAAAGAGCCTAAATAAAGCTCTTGAATATTATCTGGCGAAGGCTTTAGCACAACCTGAAACTGGTAATAATGCTGTAAGCGGTTTGGGTTTTCGCCGTAACGGCCATCGGTAGGTCGTCGACACGGTTGTACGTATGCACTCGACATTGGCTCTGGGCCAATCGATTTTAAAAATGTTTGCGGGTGGAATGTCCCAGCGCCCACTTCCATATCAAGTGGTTGAATAATAACGCAGCCTTGCTGCGCCCAATAATCCTGTAAAGCCAGGATCAAACCTTGAAAGGTTTTAACGTCATATTTTTGCATATTTGGCTTTTTACTATCTGAGAAGTAGCGTGAAAATTACCCTCAGTATACCTTGTGCACACGCAGGTTTTAAGCAGTTTGTGCAATTGAAAAAATAAAAAAGGAGCCATTGGCTCCTTTTTTGTGAGTAGTATTACTAATTATACGTCTAGGTTAACTACGCGTAGCGCGTTCTGTTCTATAAACTCGCGACGAGGTTCTACTTGGTCACCCATTAGCGTTGCAAATAACTGATCAGCAGCTACTGCATCTTCAACGGTTACTTGTAGCATACGACGTGCATCGGGATCCATTGTAGTTTCCCACAGCTGACTTGGGTTCATTTCGCCCAACCCTTTATAGCGCTGTATATAGAGGCCACGCTTAGATTCAGCAATTAGCCAGTCTAAAGCATCCACAAAGTTATCAACAGGTTGTGTTTTCTCACCGCGTTGAATATAAGCGCCTTCAGTAATGATATTTGCAATGTTTACACCAGTAACAGCAATGCGCTGATAATCGCGTGAAGCTATAAAATCATAATGAAGTACGTGCGCTTTATCTACACCGTGCTGACGAATTTTCACTACTGGGTAGTATAAATTGCGCTCAGTATCGTGCTCTGTTGCAGCTTGGAAAATAGTAGCATCTTCATCACGATCAATTAAGTCATCAACTAATTCTTTAGTCCATGCTATTACTTTAGCTTCATCTGAAAGATCTTCTTTTTTCAGTTCACTTTGGTAAATAAGACGGTTCATTACAGTATTAGGAAACTTACGTTTTAGACGCTCAATTACCTTAACGGTATTTTGATAATCGTGAACAATTTTTTCTAGTGCTTCGCCTTCAATACCGCTTGCATCTGTACTGGTGTACAAAGTTGCATTATTTAAAGCAAGTGTTGTTAGGTATTCAACTAGTGCTGGATCATCTTTAATATAACGCTCTTGCTTACCTTTTTTCACTTTATAAAGTGGTGGTTGTGCAATATAAATATATCCGCGCTCAACAATTTCAGGCATTTGGCGATAAAAGAACGTAAGTAATAAGGTACGAATGTGCGAACCATCCACGTCAGCATCCGTCATGATAATGATACGGTGATAGCGCAGTTTTTCAGGATTATATTCATCACGACCAATACCACAACCTAATGCCGTAATGAGTGTTGCTACTTCTTGTGATGAAAGCATTTTATCAAAACGTGCTTTTTCTACGTTTAATATTTTACCTTTAAGCGGAAGAATAGCTTGGTTTTTACGGTTACGTCCCTGCTTGGCTGATCCGCCAGCAGAGTCTCCTTCCACTATGTATAGTTCTGATTGTGCTGGATCTTTTTCTTGGCAATCGGCTAACTTACCAGGTAAACCGGCTAAGTCCATTGCACCTTTACGACGTGTCATTTCACGTGCTTTACGTGCAGCTTCACGCGCACGTGACGCATCTATTATCTTACCTACAACAATTTTGGCATCTGTTGGGTGTTCTAATAAAAACTCAGTGAATTTTTCAGCCATTGCTTGTTCAACCGCAGACTTAACTTCGCTCGAAACTAGCTTGTCTTTAGTTTGTGATGAAAACTTAGGATCTGGTACTTTAACACTTACAACAGCAGTTAAGCCTTCACGAGCGTCATCACCCGTTGCATTACTGGTTGTTTTAGCTTTTTTGTTAAAGCCTTCTTTTTCCATATAGTTGTTAAGTGTACGTGTTAGCGCAGATCTAAAACCGGCTAAGTGAGTACCACCATCGCGTTGTGGGATGTTATTTGTAAAACAGTATATGTTTTCTTGATAAGCATCATTCCACTGCATTGACACTTCAACAACAATACCATCTTCTTCACGCGTATGTGTAAAGTGAAATACACCTTTATGTATAGGTGTTTTATTACGGTTTAAATACTCTACAAACGCTCTGATACCGCCTTCGTATTTAAAGTGATCACTTTTATTCTCTTCACGCTCATCATTTAAAATAATGCTTACGCCAGAGTTTAAAAATGAAAGCTCGCGTAAGCGCTTAGCTAAAATGTCGTAATGAAAATCTAAGTTAGTAAATGTTTGATCACTTGGCCAAAAACGTAACTCTGTACCAGTTGTGTCTGCGTCGCCAATTACGGCTAATGGCGCATCTGGTACACCATGAGAGTATGTTTGCTCATGAAGTTTACCTTCACGGCGAATTGTTAATTTAAGCTTTTCTGATAATGCGTTAACAACCGATACACCAACACCGTGTAAGCCACCTGAAACTTTATAAGAGTTATCATCAAACTTACCACCGGCATGCAGTACCGTCATGATTACTTCGGCTGCAGATACACCTTCTTCTTCATGAATTGAAGTTGGGATACCACGGCCGTTATCTCGTACAGATACCGAACCATCTAAGTGAATCGTTACAAAAATATCATCACAATGACCTGCTAAGGCTTCATCTATAGAGTTATCGACGACCTCAAACACCATATGGTGTAAGCCCGTGCCATCATCGGTGTCCCCTATATACATTCCAGGACGCTTTCTTACTGCGTCTAATCCTTTAAGTACTTTTATACTCGACGAGTCATAATTCTCAGACATGGTTAATCCCACTTATCTTGTTATTAGGTTGCCATGTTTCACGTGGAACATTTGCAGTTCTCGTTGCATGGGTTCCACCACAGCAGAAATACTTTCAGACAAAATTGAAGATATAAAAATTTGAGAACTGCAGTGAGCTAATAGTTGCCCCACTTTCTCTTTTGTATCTTCGCTTAATTCTGAAGGTAAATCATCTATTAGCAATATAGATTGCTTATCTGTCTCTGACTCAATTAAACTATTTTGCGTTACTTTTAACGCATAAAGTAATAGCTTTAATTGTCCACGAGAGAAAATATTCTCAACGCTACTGCCAGCGACACTAAAACTAAAATCAGCCTTATGAGGCCCTTTACTAGTAAAACCTTGGCGAGCATCTCGCTCAAAGTTTAACTCTAATGCATCGCTAAGAGATTCGCTCTCTTTCCAGCCGGCATTAAAGCTTATTTCTAAATCGCGTATTAGCGTTAATTCTGCACACATTTTATCAAAAAACTGCTGCTTAAACCTACTTATATACGCCATTCTTAATTTATTTATTTGCTCAGCCAGTCTAACAAATTCTTTGTCCCAAAACTTAATTTGGTCAAAATAATTCTTTGGCTTACTTTTTAGTAGCGCATTTCGTTGTTTTAACACTTTATTGAACGATTGCCATAAAAAGAAAAACTCATGTTCCACGTGGAACAAACCTAAATCTAAAAACTTTCTGCGCTCTTTAGGCCCACCAAAAAATAACGAGTAACTCTCTGGAGTAATTATTTGTACCGGCATAAGCTGTGCAAGTTCTGATATTTTTCGGCTCGCCTTACCTTGAATTTTTAAATTCGTTTCGCCCGCTTGGGTTTTACTAATACCAATAGGAATAGATAAGTCGTGTATAGCTTTGCGGCCATGGATTACAAACTGCTCTTGCTGATGCGCAATAATACTTTTATGCTTTGATGTTCTAAAAGATTTGCCGTGTGAAAGGTAATAAATAGCTTCTAAAAGGCTGGTTTTTCCGCTGCCGTTTTCACCATAAATTATATTAACGCCGTTAACTGGTTCTAGCGTCAGCGCCTCAATATTACGAAAATATTTGAGGCTCAAATGACTTAAGCTCATTGGGTACTTATAGTCTTATAAACGCATAGGCATAACTACGTACATTGCTTCTTCATCGCCTGCACCTTCAATTAGTGCGCTGCTGTTTGAATCGGCCAATGTAAACAGTACATCTTCTGTTTTTAATGTGTTTAATACATCAAGTACATAAGAAACGTTAAAGCCTATTTCTAGGTCGGCGCCTTCGTAACCAACCTCTACTACTTCCTCAGCTTGTTCTTGCTCAGGGTTATTAGCAGTGATTTTTAACAAACCATTGGATAAGTTTAAACGCACACCTCTAAACTTTTCGTTAGATAAAATAGAGACTCGCTGAAACGCACTACGTAACCATTCGCGATTAGCAGTAATGACTTTATCGCCACCACGAGGTAACACACGGCGGTAATCAGGAAAGCGTCCATCAACTAACTTACTAGTAAAGGTAAACTCTATATCGATAATACGAATATGATTAGCACCAAACTGAATAGTGACTAGTTCTTCGTCGGCTACCATAAGGCGCATAATTTCTTGCACCCCTTTACGAGGTATAATTAGCTGACGCTGCGTATTAAGCGATTGCTTTAATTGCTTTTGTGCAATAGCTAAGCGATGTCCATCAGTGGCCACTGTTTTAATGTCAGTATTGTCTACTTCAAACGACATACCATTTAAATAGTAACGTACGTCTTGATTCGCCATCGAAAAATGCGTGCTTTCTAGTAATTTTCGCAGCTCTAAACGCGTTAGTTGAAACTCAACTTCGCCATCCCACTGTTCTAAATTAGGAAAGTCTTCGGCGGCTAAGGTCGTTAACGAAAAACGACTTTTACCGCTGGTTAGTAATAACTGATGCTCTTGTAAGCTTAACGTTAGGTCTGAACCATCTGGTAGGCTTTTACAAATATCGAGTAATTTTTTAGCCGGTAATGTTAACTTAGTATCGGCAATATCATCACCTACAAACACGCTTGCAACGAGTTCAATTTCAAGGTCGGTACCTGTCATTGAAAGTTGCCCGTTTTCTACTGCTAACAATACGTTAGATAAAATTGGCAATGTATGCTTACGCTCAATAGCGCCCGATACTTGCACTAATGGCTTTAAAAACTGTTGTCTTGATATTGTTATTTGCATAATAAAGTCAGCCTTAAGATGACAATGTTCTTATTAAATTTTGGTAATCTTCTTTAATTTCGTGGCTTTCATCACGTAGTGATTTAACCTTACGACACGCATGCAATACAGTTGTATGATCGCGGCCACCAAAGGCGTCTCCAATCTCAGGTAAACTGTGATTGGTTAACTCTTTAGATAATGCCATAGCAACTTGCCGAGGCCTTGCTATAGAGCGACTACGGCGTTTAGACAGCAGATCAGAAATACGAATTCTGTAATACTCTGCCACAGTGCGCTGTATGTTATCTATGGTAACTAGCTTATCTTGTAAGGCAAGTAAATCGCGTAGCGCTTCTTTTACAAAGTCGATAGATATAGGACGACCGGTAAAGTTAGCATTGGCAATAACACGATTAAGCGCACCTTCTAGTTCGCGTACATTAGATCGTAATTTTTTAGCAATAAAAAAGGCGACTTCGTGCGGTAAATTAATTTTACTCTGCTGCGCTTTTTTCATCAATATAGCAACGCGTGTTTCAAGCTCAGGAGGCTCAATTGCAATAGTTAAACCCCAACCAAAACGCGATTTAAGTCTGTCTTCAACGCCTTCTATCTCTTTTGGATAACGGTCAGAGGTTAAAATTATTTGCTGATTGCCTTCTAATAACGCATTAAAGGTATGAAAAAACTCTTCTTGTGAGCGCTCTTTGTTAGCAAAAAATTGAATGTCATCAATCATTAGCGCATCAACACTACGATAGTAACGCTTAAATTCTTCAATCGCGTTATTTTGCAGTGCTTTTACCATATCTTGTACAAAGCGCTCTGAATGCATATAAACTATTTTTGCATCTGGCTTATTAGCCAAAATACCATTACCTACAGCATGCAATAAATGCGTTTTACCTAAACCTGTACCACCGTATATAAATACAGGGTTAAAAGCGGCACCTGGATTATCTGCAACTTGTGTTGCTGCTGCTTTTGCTAACTGGTTTGATTTACCTTCAACAAAACTGTCAAAGGTATAATTTTCTTTTATATTCGATTTATATTCAGATTTTGGCGCTGGCTCTACAACAGGTTTTGGTTGTCGTGATTGTTGTTTGGCTTGTGTAGTTGGCGCCGATTGCGTTCCAGCAACAGATACAGGCTGTGCATTTAATAAAGGCTTACTGCCTACATCAAAACGTAGCTCTGGAGCTTCAACACCACAAATCTCTACTAATAATTCATTAATTCTATTTAGGTATTTTTCTCTTACCCAATCTAGTACAAAGCGATTAGGTGCATAAATCGTCAAGGTATCTTCGGTACTTTCTGCTTGTAGTGGTCGCACCCACATACTGAACTGCTGCGAAGGCAATTCATCTTGCAATACATATAAACAACTTTGCCAAACCGACAGATACACAGTCAAACTCCCAGAGATATAATTTTTATTCCCGCACATCATTAATGATTAAAAATCACCTCTGTAATGCGTTTAAATGGCCCAATAAGCGACCCAAGACCGGCTATTATGAAGACACTTTATCCACAAGTAAAAGACTGATTTTTATAAAATTGTTGATATCACGGTATAAAACACTTAACACAATGATTTAATACAAGTTTAATTTTAAAGCCTGAGCATAGATCATAACAAAATTAGCTCTGGATCGCGAAACAAATCTGCGATCTAATTTAGTTTTCCCCTGCTTTTATTCACTTTTTATACAGGGGCTGTGGAAAACTTCTTATTAATGATGATCCTAATAGATCACTCTTTATGATCTACATTAAATAGCTGGTATACTCTAAGGGTAGTGCGTAATTATGATTGACTTTAATACACTTCATCTATAATATCTCGCGCTCGCAATGGCACCTGTGCCAGGATCGCGACCTGCATAGGATGTTTTAACTTTAACCGATCGGAAGAGATTGTTATGAAAAGAACTTTTCAACCAAGCGTTTTAAAACGCAAACGTGCTCACGGTTTCCGTGCTCGCATGGCAACTGTAAATGGCCGTAAAGTATTAGCTCGTCGCCGCGCTAAAGGCCGTAAAGTTCTTTCTGCTTAATTTATAAGTGGAAGACTTTAACTTTGGCAGGGAGTTACGTCTGTTAACTCCCTCGCATTACTCTCGCATATTTAATGAACCCGCCCGGGCTGCAACTCCTTTCTTTACTCTTTTAGCTAAACCTAATGACCAAGATCAACCTCGGTTAGGACTTACTGTTGCTAAAAAACGAGTTAAAAAGGCATGTCAACGTAACCGTATTAAACGTTTAGCTCGCGAATGCTTTCGTTTAAATAAACACAACATCGACAATATAGATATTGTGCTTATGGTTAAAAGTGGTATTGATGAGCAGTCTAATGAAGAATTAACCAAACAACTGACCAAGTTGTGGCGTAAAATTAATGAGCGCTGCAAACCGGGTGCGCCCAAACCACCACCTTTTAAAAAGCGCCCTAATAAATCAGTTAAATCAAATAAACAGACCTAATAGCAATAGAATTACAGGGTTAATTAAGGTATCTTTAGCTCACCTTTTAATCATGCATTTGAAATCTCATATTGAGTCTTTAAATACATGGTATCTATTTACTAAACTTACGTAGGAGCATATATATCATGAGGTTACTTAAACCACTTGTTGCTTTGCCAACGTATTGTTTAGTTTTATTTATCCGCGGTTATCAAAAGTGGATTAGCCCGCTATTAGGTCCGCATTGTCGTTTTAATCCAACGTGCTCTAGTTACGCTATTCAAGCAATTAATTTGCATGGATCAGTAAAAGGCAGTTGGTTAGCAGTTAAACGCATATTAAAATGCCATCCTTTACATTCAGGTGGGAACGACCCCGTTCCTGAAAAATTAACCCATATTAACCACCAACACGAGAAATAAGAGCTGTTATGGAATCGCAACGCACGTTTTTATTCATTGGCCTGATGCTGGTGTCGTTTTTATTATTTCAAGAATGGAATACTGATTACAACACGCCAAAAGCCGATCCGAGTGCCACCACACAAACATTAAACCCAACATCATCAGAATCAGAAGATTATGTACCAACTTCATCTGACTCTGCGTTACCTGCCTCAGCAACTTTAGCAAAACGCTCTGTAATTGAAATTACAACAGATGTTTTCAAAGTTAAAATTGATACCCGAGGCGGTGATATTGTTGAAACTTACTTACTTCAATATGAAGAAACTAAAGGCAGTGAAACACCTTATATGCTGCTTGGTGAGTTTGATGGTAAACAATACTTTTCACAAAGTGGTTTAATTGGCTTAAATGGTCCTGATGCTTCTGCACAAGGTCGCCCAACTTACCACGTAGAGCAAAAGTCATACACTTTAACGGGTGATGAGCTTAGAGTGCCGCTACAGTTTACTGATAGTAATGGTGTTAACTTTACAAAAACCTATGTATTCAAAAAAGGTCAATATGATGTTGCTTTAGAATACACAATTAACAACACCACTAGCACGCCACTTCAAGTACAGCTTTACACACAAGTTAAGCGCACTGTACAAGACAAAGGCAGCATGGTTGATCAAAACTATTTAGGTGCAGCATACGGTACTGATGATGACCCGTACGAAAAGTACAGTTTTTCAGATATGGCTGACAAAAACCTAAATAAAATTACACTTGGTGGCTATGTTGCGTTTATTCAACATTACTTTGTAAGTGCTTGGGTTCCAATGCAGGATCAGTCAAATACACTTTATAGTTTAATTACTAAGAGTAATGCTGCCATCATTGGTGTTAAAGACGAAGCGGTTAATATTCAAGCTGGTAGTGAGCAAACACTTACTGCGACTTATTATATGGGCCCTAAAGAGTCTGATGTACTTGAAGCTATTCACCCAGATTTAGATTTAACCGTAGATTACGGTTGGTTATGGTTTATCTCACAACCTTTATTTGTATTGTTAAAGTGGTTACACAGTATTTTAGGTAACTGGGGTGTGGCTATTATTGCCATTACTATTATCGTTAAGTCGTTAATGTACCCACTGACTAAAGCGCAATATACTTCAATGGCTAAAATGCGTGCCCTTCAGCCTAAAATGGCAGCGCTTAAAGAAAAATTTGGTGACGACCGTCAAAAATTCGGCCAAGCCACAATGGAAATGTACAAAAAAGAAAAAGTGAACCCTATGGGTGGCTGTTTCCCTATTTTGCTACAAATGCCTATTTTCTTAGCCTTGTTCTACGTGTTCTTAGAATCAACAGAACTTCGCCACGCTGAATTTATTTTTTGGCTAACTGACCTTTCTGCGAAAGACCCATACTACGTGTTACCAATCTTATTTGGCGCCAGTATGTTTATTACGCAAAAATTACAGCCTATGACGGTTACCGATCCAATGCAGCAAAAAATGATGACCTTTATGCCGGTTATCTTCTCTGTGTTCTTCTTATGGTTCCCATCTGGTTTAGTTCTTTACTGGTTAGTGTCTAACCTTATTTCTATTGTCCAGATGCTCATCATCTACCGCGGCATGGAAAAGAAAGGTATTAAAGTAAGAGGCTAATTAAGCTCCTACTTATATAAAGGCGACTTCGGTCGCCTTTTTTATTACCTGTTTTTCACCACAGCTATTCGCTACAAATAAATCCATAGGTTACAATACCGCCATAAAGTTACTCATTGTTGGCAAATTAATAGCATGATCAATCAAGACACAATTGCAGCACAAGCAACAGCCCCCGGACGTGGTGGTGTTGGTATTATTCGCGTTTCAGGCAGCCTTGCTAAAAGTGTTGCCGAAAAAGTAGTAGGTAAAATACCTAAAGTTCGCTACGCCGATTATGTGCCATTTAAAAGCCTTGCTGGCGAGCAACTTGATCAAGGTATTGCCATTTACTTTGCCGGCCCTAACTCATTCACTGGTGAAGATGTACTTGAACTACAAGGCCACGGCGGTCCTGTAGTACTGGATATGTTACTTAAAGAAATTAGTAAAATAGAGGGCGTTCGTTTAGCAAAGCCTGGGGAGTTTTCTGAACGTGCATTTATGAATGACAAGCTTGATTTAACACAAGCAGAAGCCATCGCCGATTTAATTAATGCAACCTCAGAGCAAGCCGCTAAAAGTGCCCTACAGTCTCTTCAAGGTGAATTTTCTAAGCACATAGAAACACTTGTAGAAAAAGTAATTCACTTGCGTATGTACGTAGAAGCCGCAATTGATTTTCCCGATGAAGAAATCGATTTTTTATCTGACGGTAAAGTTTCTGGCGATTTAGATGCCATTATTGCCCAGCTCAATACGGTAACCGATCAAGCTAAGCAAGGCAGCATAATGCGCGAAGGTATGCGGGTTGTTATTGCCGGTCGCCCTAATGCGGGTAAATCAAGCTTATTAAATGCCCTTGCTGGGCGCGAAGCCGCTATTGTAACCGAAATTGCCGGCACTACACGTGACGTACTACGTGAACATATACATATAGATGGCATGCCACTGCATATTATAGACACAGCAGGTCTGCGTGAAAGCCCTGATTTAGTAGAACAAATAGGTATTGAGCGCGCATGGGATGAAATAAACCAAGCTGACCGAGTGCTGTTTATGCTTGATGGAACCGACACTATTGATACTGATCCCCATAAAATTTGGCCAGAATTTATGGCTAAATTACCCGTTGGATTAGGGGTTACAGTGATTAGAAATAAAGCCGATTTATCGGGCGATGTTGTTGGTATGGAGCAAAATCAGCAATACCCGGTCATCAGTTTAAGTGCTAAAAATGCCGATGGTATTGAGCTGGTTCGCGAGCATTTAAAAGCCTGTATTGGTTTTGATGGTGCAACAGAAGGCGGCTTTATGGCACGTCGCCGCCACCTTGATGCGCTTGAGCATGCAGCGTACCACTTAGATACAGGTAAAGCTCAGTTAGAAATGCATATAGCGGGCGAAATACTCGCCGAAGAATTGCGTTTAACCCAGCAATATCTAAACGAAATTACCGGTGAATTCACCTCAGATGACCTACTTGGAAAAATATTTAGCTCGTTTTGTATTGGTAAATAAGTTGCCAAATATATTTTAAAGAGCCCTAGAGGCTCTTTTTTATTGTCAAAATCCCCTGCTTTCACTACATACTTCCTCCCTAAAAACAGCTTTATTGCGCTAATATTAATGCCTGATAAGAGCTGGCCAGTCTTTATTTGTTAGAGTAATGTCGTTATTAACTAAAAATAATGCCACTTTAATAGCTATAAAACGGCTAATTTATAGCATTAATGCAGTCTGTTTTTTACAAAACAGACTGCTATTTTAACTGCAGTGGATCAATTTTACGGTGGCTATTATGGTAATACTTCCTATTAAAATAGCCTTAATTAAGCTTAAGAGCTGCAATATATGTTTATAATTCATTCAATATAGGAGCCTATTTTAGGCTTTTATTGACTCTAAATTACGCATATTTATAAAATTGAGTAGAGCAACACAACACCAAGTAAGCGTGAATTATATTTTTGGTCGGCCAAGTTAGCTAAAATTAATGATGATCTGCGCTGAAAAAATAAATAATCTCAGATCAGTTATCCACAATTAGCCTTTATTACCTTTTATAGAGACTTAAATTTCCGTATTTAACTAAGTAAATATCCTAGATCCGCCATTAAAACTAACTATTTACTGTTAATTGACTCATTTAATAAAAAGATCAGCTTTATTTGATCTCATTTAAATTTATTTTATGATCTAAATAGCACTTATCAACAGGCATTCTATCCACATTATGATCAGGGTATATATTATTGCTTAATAAGCTCTATTTAAGCATTTTCATATTCTTTAAATCAATAACTTAGCGATCAATCATAAATAAAAAAGTGGCTTTAAACAGAGCTTCCCCCACTGTTATCAACAACTTTATCAGAAGATTACATTTAAAGATTATTTGTTAAACCCTATTTAATCAACAACTTGAGTCGTTATAAGTAACCAAGGCTAAAATTACAGCTAAAATAGTTATACAAAAAAGCACTCTTAACTTTACTGTTATACAAACTCAGTTATTATGAGCGGTAATTAAAAGCTATGTGATCACAAAAATTAATGAGTGCAGTAAATATTATTATTGGCAGCCAAATGGGATCCGCTGAATATGTTGCAGAACAATTAGCTGATCAACTTAATGCTCAAGGTATTAGTACGCAACTACATGAACAACCTGTATTTAACGATATAGATCAGCAAAATACTATTTGGTTAATATGTACATCCACTTATGGTGCAGGGGATTACCCTGAAAATCTGATTAGCTTTATTGACGATTTAATACAAGCTGATGATTTATCTAATATAAAATACTCAGTCATTGGTTTAGGCGATACCAGTTACGATACTTATAACCTTGCTGGGCGCAATATAGATGAGTTATTAGCACAAAAAGGTGCACTTAGAGTAGCCGAACGCTTAGAGCTTAATATTCTTGATGAAGCGCTACCAGAGGATACTGCACTGGCCTGGCTTGACTCTTGGCTAGCTAAAACAGGCTTAAATTAATAGATCAAGCTAAAAAACAAAATTAAAGTTACCCACAATTTACTAATAATTTAATAGTTTTTGTGGATAAACACTGATTAAACTGCATTTATAGCTATGCTTATCCATTGGATAAGATCCGGTTGATATTGCCCTGTGCATAAAGTGCCTTTTTGATCAGAGCTTATTCGCTGGATGATCCGATCATGTTCACAACTTTAGATCTGATCTAATCGCATGTTTTAAATAAAGATCTAAACCTTATCAACAGAAAAGTGCTTCAGTAGTAGTAATAGTAATAAAAGATCTCTTTAAAAGATCCTTTATATTATTAGAGATCACACACTTAGATCTTGACCGCTGTTAATCATTTATCTTCTGCTAAATTCTAGGTAGAATACGCTCCCTTTTGAAGTTTACTGGTTTGATTTAAGTAGGATCCCATTAATGATTTTTCACGAAAATTTTGACGTTATCGTAGTAGGTGGTGGACATGCTGGCACTGAAGCCGCATTGGCAGCCGCACGTATGGGGATGAATACCCTGCTGCTAACTCACAATATGGATACCCTTGGTCAAATGTCATGTAACCCAGCAATTGGTGGCATTGGCAAAGGTCACTTAGTTAAAGAAATTGACGCTCTAGGTGGTGCAATGGCACAGGCCATTGACAAAGGCGGGATCCAATTTCGCACACTTAATTCTTCAAAAGGCCCAGCCGTTCGTGCAACCCGAGCACAGGCTGATCGCGCTTTGTACAAAGCGGCAATTCAAACAACATTGCAAAACCAAGATAACTTAAAGATTTTTCAACAATCGTGTGATGATCTTATTGTTGAAAACGATCGTGTTACTGGTGTGGTTACCCAAATGGGTTTACGTTTTAGTGCTCCAAGTGTTGTGCTAACCGTAGGTACTTTTTTAGGTGGCCAAATACATATAGGTTTAGAAAACTTTAAAGGTGGTCGTGCAGGCGATCCTCCTTCAATTGCATTGGCTGATCGTTTACGTGAATTACCTTTTAGAGTGGATCGTTTAAAAACCGGTACTCCACCACGTATTGATGCCCGTACTGTTGATTTTAGTAAAATGCAAGAACAAGCAGGTGATACGCCTATACCGGTATTTTCATTTATGGGTAAACCAAGTGATCACCCACAACAAATACCGTGTTACATCACCTTTACTAATGAAAAGACCCATGATGTTATTCGTAAAAACTTACATCGCTCGCCAATGTATGGTGGTGTTATTGAAGGCATAGGCCCGCGCTACTGCCCTTCTATTGAAGATAAAATTGTTCGTTTTGCTGATAAAGATAAACATCAAATTTTTGTTGAGCCAGAAGGTTTAACATCATATGAGTTATACCCAAATGGTATTTCGACCAGTTTACCGTTTGATGTGCAAATTGAAATTGTGCAATCTATTACTGGCTTTGAAAATGCTCATATTTGTCGTCCTGGTTATGCTATTGAATATGACTTTTTTGATCCGCGCGATTTAAAACGTTCATTAGAAACTAAATTTATTGATGGCTTATTTTTTGCGGGCCAAATAAATGGTACTACCGGTTATGAAGAAGCAGGTGCTCAAGGTTTAATTGCAGGTATGAATGCTGCTTTAAAAGTTCAGGGTAAAGAGTCTTGGACTCCACGTCGTGACGAAGCTTATGTGGGTGTACTTATTGACGACTTAACTACTTTGGGAACGAAAGAACCTTATCGTATGTTTACTAGCCGTGCTGAATACCGTTTATTATTACGTGAAGATAATGCCGATATTCGTTTAACTGAAAAAGGCCGCGAATTAGGCTTAGTGAATGATGAGCGTTGGCAGGCATATAACGAAAAAATGGAAGTGATCGCTAAAGAGAAACAGCGTATTAAAGATACCTGGATCCACAAAGATCATACAATGATAGATCAAGTTAATGCATTGCTAAAAACGCCATTAACGCGTGAAGCTAGTTTAGAGGAATTATTACGTCGTCCTGAAATTCGTTATAACGATCTAATGGCAATTGACGGCTTAGGATCTGAATTTACTAATCAAGCCGCGCTTGAACAAGTTGAGATCCATACAAAGTACGCAGGTTATATTGTGCGCCAGCAAGATGAGATCAATAAACAGTTACGCCATGAGCAAACAATTTTACCAAAAGAGTTTGATTATAAAACCGTATCGGGTTTATCAAATGAGGTTGTTGCTAAGCTGATTGATGCTCGTCCAGACACTATTGGTCAAGCTTCGCGTATTTCTGGTATCACCCCAGCGGCGATTTCGTTATTATTGGTGTATCTGAAGAAGCAAGGCTTGTTACGCAAATCTGCATAACGGCGAGGGTACCTAGTGTTACAGCAACAATTAACTACATTGTTAGCGCAAACTAATATTGCGCTAACCGAAAAACAACAGCAACAGCTGGTTCGTTACGTTGAGTTATTAACTAAGTGGAACAAAGCTTATAATTTAACCTCAGTACGCTTACCTGAAGAAATGATGGTTAAGCACATAATGGACAGCTTAGTTGTTGCACCTCATTTACCCGGTCATCATTATATTGATGTAGGAACTGGCCCTGGCTTACCTGGTATTGTATTAGCAATTGCATTACCTAACACTCATTTTGTGTTACTTGATAGTTTAGGTAAACGTGTACGTTTTTTAATGCATGTTAAACATGAGCTAGGACTTGATAACGTCACTCCGGTGCAGTCAAGAGTTGAAGAATATCAGCCAAGTGTTAAATTAGATGGTGTACTCAGTCGCGCATTTGCTTCATTGCAAGATATGGTTGACTGGTGTGGACACTTAATTGATCATTCAGGAAAATTTATTGCCCTTAAAGGTGTGTTCCCTAGCGAAGAGCTAGAGTCATTACCGACTGGCGTTAAGTTTGAGCAAAAAATTGCATTAGAAGTACCTAATTTAGATGCACAACGACATTTAATTATTCTTTCTAAAGACTAGGGATCAGAGACACTGTGGCAAAAGTCATCGCATTAGCAAATCAAAAAGGTGGTGTAGGTAAAACTACAACCGCTGTTAACCTCGCTGCATCTATGGCTGCAACAAAACGAAAAGTGTTGTTAATTGATCTCGATCCGCAAGGTAATGCCACTATGGGGAGTGGCGTAGATAAGTATGGCGACGTGCCAACTATTTACGATTTGCTGATAGAAAACAAGCCAATTGAAGAGGTTATAATTAAAGAAACCTCTGGTGAATATCATATGATTGCTGCAAATGGTGATGTAACCGCTGCAGAAGTAAAATTAATGGAATTATTTGCCCGCGAAGTACGTTTGCGTAATGCGCTGGAAAAAATTCAAGACCAATATGAATTCATTTTTATCGACTGCCCTCCTTCTTTAAATATGTTAACAGTAAATGCCATGGCTGCAGCCGACTCTATTTTAGTCCCTATGCAATGTGAATATTATGCGTTAGAAGGTTTAACCGCATTAATGGACACCATTACGCAACTTGCCAAGTTAGTTAATCCTAAGCTACAAATTGAAGGCATACTTCGTACTATGTACGATCCGCGTAATCGATTAGCTAATGATGTATCAGAACAATTAAAACAACATTTTGGCGATAAAGTTTACCGCACAGTGATCCCGCGTAATGTTCGCTTAGCCGAGGCACCAAGTTTTGGTGCACCAGCGATGTATTATGACCGGGCATCAAGTGGTGCTAAAGCATATTTAGCACTGGCTGGTGAAATGTTACGCAGAAAAGAAAAAACAACGCCAGTTGTCGCCTAACTTTGAGGTAAAAAAATAATATGTCTGCTAAAAAAAGAGGTTTAGGCCGAGGACTCGATGCGCTGTTAAGTTCATCAAAACCTGCACCAACAAGTAGCAATGAGCAAAATTCGTCAAATACAACTGACATTATGCACAATGTAACGCAATCTCAACAAAGCGAATTACAAAAATTACCGATCGAATTTTTACACTCGGGTAAATATCAACCGCGTAAAGATATGTCGGAAGAAGCATTAGAAGAGTTAGCTAGTTCAATTCGTGCGCAAGGCATTATTCAGCCAATTGTAGTGCGCCCTATTGCTCAAAATAGCTATGAAATTATTGCCGGTGAACGTCGTTGGCGTGCAGCGCAAATTGCTAAGCTTGATACTGTACCTTGTATTATTAAAGATGTACCCGATGAAGCTGCGGTTGCTATTGCTTTAATAGAAAATATTCAGCGTGAAGATTTAAATGCCATGGAAGAAGCGGTTGCTTTAAACCGTTTACTAAATGAGTTTGAATTAACGCATCAACAAGTAGCCGATGCCGTTGGTAAATCTCGTACTACAGTGACTAATTTATTGCGTTTAAATAATTTAAATAATGACGTAAAAACATTGTTAGAACACGGCGATATTGAAATGGGCCACGCTCGTTGTTTATTAGCGCTTGAGGGAGATACGCAATCTGATGCGGCGCGTTTAGCTGTGGCTAAAGCACTTACAGTGCGAGAAACCGAAAAGCTTGTACGTTCAATTTTAGAGCCTGTAGCCGCTAAAGAAGCAACAGAAAAAGATCCAGATGTTAAACAGTTAGAGCAACAACTCGCTGAAAACATAGGTGCCAAAGTAGAAATAAACTATAACAAAAAAGGCAAAGGTAAGTTGGTTATTTCTTACACAAACCTTGATGAATTAGATGGCATTTTAAACCGTATCAACCAAGACTATTCCCAGCATTAATAAATAACATGTCTAAAATGAGACAATTGTCGTTATTTTACACCACAATACAGCTACTCAAGTTGCAAAACTGGCAGGATTAAGTATAATTTCGCCAGTTTTCATACCCTGACAATTAGAACGCCATTAAGGTTAACTAAACGTGACGAATAAGTTAGCAAGACCGTATAGGCTTGCCGCATTGAAATTAATTCTTCTGCAGGGAGTAGTAGCGTTAGTTACTACAGTAATTATTTTTTTAGGTTGGGGAATAAATGCCGGGCTATCAGCATTTGCTGGAGGCACCGTAGCAGTACTCCCCCACTTAGTATTTGCCCTCTACGCATTCAGATATATGGGTGCGAGTAAAGCAAATCAAGCGTATGCCTCGTTAAAACGCGGCAACGGACTAAAATTTATGCTAACAATCATATTGTTCGCGCTAATACTAAAGCTTTACCCGGTAGTGTTACTGCCTTTTTTTAGTGCTTATGTGTTGGTGTTGTTTACTGGATTGTTTGCACCCGTTTTTTTTAAACATTAACTTTGGGATATAACATGGCTGCAGAAGAAGTTACTCTATCTAGCCATATTCAGCACCACTTGACCAATGCGAAGATGTGTTCGACCGATGCCGGTTTAGCCTTCAATAAAGCATGTGCGGATAGTGGATTCTGGACATGGCATGTGGATACCCTCGCATGGTCTATCGGATTAGGTCTAATATTTTTATGGATCTTCCGTAGTGCCGCAAAAAAATCAACACTTGGTGTACCAGGAAAATTTCAGTGTTTTATTGAAATTATCGTTGAGTTCGTTGGCGACAACGTACGCGATACCTTCCACGGTAAAAGTAAGCTTATTGCGCCATTAGCCCTAACGATATTCGTTTGGGTGTTCTTAATGAACTTAATGGACTTAATCCCGGTTGACTTTTTACCATCATTTGCAGGTTTCGTTGGTGAAACAGCATTCGGTATGGACTCACACGACGTGTACATGAAAATTGTACCGACTACCGATATTAATATGACCTCTGCACTTGCGCTGGGTGTATTTATTTTAATGGTTGGTTTTGCAATAAAAATCAAAGGCATTGGCGGCTTTATTAAAGAACTAACGCTTCACCCGTTTAGCTCTAATAACGTGTTTGTGCAAATTTTATTGATTCCTTTCAACTTGTTACTTGAGCTTATCGCATTGGTTTCTAAGCCATTTTCGTTAGCACTACGTTTATTTGGTAACTTGTATGCAGGTGAATTGATTTTCATCTTGATTGGCGCAATTGGTTTTATGCAGTTACCACTGCACTTTGTATGGGCAGTATTCCATATCTTAGTTATTACACTGCAAGCATTCTTATTTATGATGCTGACCATTGTTTACCTAAGCATGGCAAGTTCAGATAATCACTAATTTATAATCTTTACCTTTAATATTTAACTTTAATTACAATTGAAACTTTGGAGAAAAAAATGGAACTAGTATTAGGTCTTAAGTACATCGCAGTAGCTTTACTAATTGGCTTCGGTGCAATCGGTACAGCAGTTGGTTTTGGTAACATGGGCGGTAAATTCCTTGAAGCATGTGCGCGTCAACCTGAGCTTGCACCTTCGCTACAAGTTAAAATGTTTATCCTTGCTGGTCTAATCGATGCTGTAGCAATGATTGGTGTTGGTATCGCTATGGTATTGTTGTTCGTACTTTAATTTTATTTTTTGAACAGCTTACTATTTAAGGAGGAGCGGTTGTGAATTTAAACGCCACTCTTATCGGTGAATTGATTGCGTTTACGGTGTTCGTACTTTTTTGTATGAAGTTCGTATGGCCACCACTAAACGGTGCAATTGAAGCTCGCCAGAAAAAAATCGAAGATGGTTTAGCTGCCTCTGATAGAGCCGAAAAAGACTTAGAACTAGCGCAAAAGAAAGCTGCAGAACAGCTTAAAGATGCCAAAGTTCAAGCGGCTGATATCATAGACCAAGCTAAAAAGCGTGCTGTGCTAATTGTTGACGAAGAGACAGTTCGTGGTCAACAAGAGCGTGAAAAAATCATTGCTCAAGGGCACTCTGAAATTGAATCAGAGCGTAACCGTGTGACAGAAGAGCTACGTAAGCAAGTAGCAACTCTGGCAGTGGTTGGCGCACAGAGAATTTTAGAGCGTGAAATTAATCAAGCTGCACATAGTGACATCGTTGAAAAACTTGTCGCTGAGCTGTAACTAGGAGGGTATGAGCATGTCTGAATTGACTACTATCGCTCGCCCATACGCTAAAGCGGCTTTTGAACTTGCCGTTGAAAAAGGCACTATTGAAAGTTGGAACGAGATGTTATTTTTTGCTGGCCACGTTGCTAGCAATGAAAAAGCATCTGCGCTTCTAGCGGGTATGCCTACTGCTACTACACAAGCTGAATTATTTATTCAAATTTGTGCTGAGCAGCTCAACGAACAAGGTCAGAACCTAGTTAAGGTGATGGCTGAAAATGGACGTTTGATCGCACTACCAGCAGTTGCACAGTTATTTGCTAAATTTAAAGCAGAATACGACAAAGAAATCGACGTTGATGTGATTTCGGCAACCCCTCTTGTTGCAGCGCAACAAGAGTCATTGGTAGCGGCACTTGAAAAACGTTTCGCACGCAAAGTTAAGCTGAATTGTAGTGAAGACGCAGCAGTAGTTGGAGGCCTTATTATTAAGGCGGGTGACACTGTAATCGACGGCTCTATTCGCGGTAAATTAAACCGCTTAGCCACAACACTACAATCGTAATTGGGAAAAAGAGCATGCAACTTAATTCCACTGAAATTTCAGATCTGATCAAACAACGTATTGAGCAGTTCGAAGTTGTAAGTGAAGCTCGTAACGAAGGTACTATTGTATCTGTTACAGACGGTATCATCCGCATCCACGGTCTAGCTGACTGTATGCAAGGTGAGATGATTGAGCTTCCAGGCAACCGTTATGCTATCGCACTAAACCTTGAGCGCGACTCAATTGGTGCAGTAGTAATGGGTCCGTACGCGGATCTTACTGAAGGCGTAAAAGTATATACAACTGGTCGTATTTTAGAAGTGCCTGTTGGTCCTGGTCTACTTGGTCGTGTTGTTAACACACTAGGTGCTCCGATCGATGGTAAAGGCGCGCTAGATAATGACGGGTTTGAACCTGTAGAAAAAATTGCACCAGGTGTAATCGAGCGTAAATCTGTAGATGAGCCAGTACAAACTGGTTATAAATCTATCGATGCGATGATTCCAGTTGGTCGTGGTCAACGTGAACTTATCATTGGTGACCGCCAAACAGGTAAAACTGCACTAGCAATCGATGCAATCATCAATCAAAAAGGCACAGGCGTTAAGTGTGTGTACGTTGCGATTGGTCAAAAAGCATCTACTATTGCTAACGTAGTTCGCAAATTAGAAGAGCACGGTGCATTAGCAAATACTATCGTAGTTGTTGCATCTGCTTCTGAATCAGCGGCACTTCAGTACTTAGCACCGTTCGCGGGCTGTACTATGGGTGAATACTTCCGTGACCGCGGTGAAAACGCTTTAATCGTATATGATGATTTGTCTAAGCAAGCAGTTGCTTATCGTCAAATTTCATTACTACTTAAGCGCCCACCAGGTCGTGAAGCATACCCAGGTGACGTATTCTATCTTCACTCTCGTCTTTTAGAACGTGCTTCGCGTGTAAACGCTGAATACGTTGAAAAGTTCACTAATGGTGAAGTGAAAGGTACAACTGGTTCATTGACGGCATTGCCAATCATTGAAACTCAAGGCGGCGACGTTTCTGCGTTCGTACCGACTAACGTTATCTCTATCACCGATGGTCAAATCTTCTTAGAAACTGACCTATTCAACTCAGGTATCCGTCCGGCAGTAAACGCTGGTATTTCGGTATCGCGTGTTGGTGGTGCTGCACAAACTAAAATCGTTAAGAAACTAGGTGGCGGTATTCGTCTAGCCCTAGCTCAGTACCGTGAATTAGCTGCGTTCTCGCAGTTCGCGTCTGACCTTGATGATGCAACTCGTGCTCAACTTGAGCATGGTGAGCGTGTAACAGAGCTAATGAAGCAGAAACAGTACGCGCCAATGTCTGTTGCTGAAATGTCTTTGTCGTTATTTGCTGCTGAAAAAGGTTTCCTTCAAGATATCGAGATCGCTAAGATCATGGATTTTGAAGCGGCTTTACTTTCGTATGCAAATAGCACATACGCAGAGCTTGTGGCTCAAATCAATGAAACTGGTAACTACAACGCCGAGATCGAAGCGCAACTTAAAGAACTTCTAACGAAGTTCAAGTCTACGCAAACTTGGTAATATAGTTATTAATGGTGCGCTTTAGGAAACTAAAGCACACCTTGATTCGGAGAGAGAGTCATGGCCAGCGGAAAAGAGATTAAAAGCAAGATCGGTAGTATTAAAAATACTCAAAAGATCACTAGCGCAATGGAAATGGTTGCTGCGTCTAAAATGAAAAGGGCGCAAGAACGCGTTGCTACAAGCCGTCCATACGCTGCAAAATTACGCACAGTGATTGGTCGTGTTGCTCAGGCAAATCTTGATTTTACCCACCCTTTTTTAGAAGAGCGTGAAGTAAAACGAGTTGGTTATATTGTTATCTCTACAGACCGTGGTCTGTGTGGCGGTTTAAACTCAAATGAGTTTAAAAAAGTTGCACTAGATATTAAAGCATGGAAAGAAAAAGGTGTAAGCGCAGAGTTTGCAACTTTAGGCAGTAAAGCTGCTGGTTTCTTCCAACGCTTTGGTGGTCAAGTCCTTGCTAAAAAAGCAGGCTTAGGAGATAAACCTTCAATTCAGGATATAATTGGTCCTGTAAAAGTAATGCTTGATGCATTCTCTGAAGGTAAAATTGACCGTTTATTCTTGGTATACAACAAGTTTGTAAATACCATGAAGCAAGAGCCAACAGTAGATCAGTTACTCCCTTTGCCAAAAGCTGAAGAAGAAGTATCTGCCCACACATGGGATTACTTGTATGAGCCAAACCCAGACGCTATTTTAGAAGCGTTGTTAGTACGGTTTGTTGAGTCTCAAGTATACCAAGGTGTAGTTGAAAATGCTGCATCTGAGCAGGCTGCCCGCATGGTTGCAATGAAAGCTGCAACAGACAATGCCGGCGACCTTATGGATGAGTTACAGCTTATTTATAACAAAGCTCGCCAAGCAGCAATCACACAAGAAATTAGTGAGATTTGTTCTGGTTCAGCAGCAGTTTAATGCTTCAGGCAAAGATTAACGAGAGGAATAGACATGAGTTTAGGTAAGGTCGTCCAAATTATCGGTGCCGTTGTGGATATTGAATTTCCACAAAACAACGTGCCAGCCGTATATGACGCGCTAAGAGTAACAGATGGCGATTTAACTGGGTTGACTCTAGAAGTTCAACAACAGTTAGGTGGCGGTGTGGTACGTACTATCGCTATGGGTACTACAGACGGTTTGCGTCGTGGTGCTTCGGTAATGAATACAGGTGAGTCGATTCAAGTTCCAGTTGGTAAAGCAACACTTGGTCGTATCATGAACGTACTTGGTGAGCCAATCGATGAAGCTGGCCCAATCGGCGAAGAAGACCGTATGTCTATTCACCGTGCAGCGCCTACTTACGAAGAGCAATCAAGTTCAGTTGAGCTTTTAGAAACTGGTATCAAGGTTATCGACCTTGTATGTCCATTCGCTAAAGGTGGTAAAGTTGGTTTATTCGGTGGTGCCGGTGTTGGTAAAACCGTAAACATGATGGAACTTATCCGTAACATCGCAATCGAGCACAGCGGCTACTCAGTATTCGCCGGTGTTGGTGAGCGTACACGTGAAGGTAACGATTTCTACCATGAGATGAACGATTCAAACGTACTTGATAAAGTATCGCTTGTATACGGTCAGATGAACGAGCCTCCAGGTAACCGTTTACGCGTAGCGTTAACAGGTCTTACTATGGCTGAAAAGTTCCGTGACGAAGGTCGCGATGTACTTTTCTTCGTAGATAACATCTACCGTTACACACTTGCTGGTACAGAAGTATCTGCACTTCTTGGTCGTATGCCATCAGCGGTAGGCTACCAGCCTACACTTGCTGAAGAAATGGGTGTATTACAAGAGCGTATTGCTTCTACTAAGACGGGTTCAATCACTTCAATCCAAGCGGTATACGTACCTGCGGATGATTTAACGGATCCATCTCCAGCAACTACCTTTGCTCACTTAGACGCAACTGTAGTACTTTCGCGTGATATCGCGTCACTTGGTATCTACCCAGCGGTAGACCCACTTGATTCATCTTCACGTCAACTTGACCCACAAGTAATTGGTCAAGAGCACTACGATACAGCACGTGGCGTTCAAACAGTTCTTCAGCGTTATAAAGAACTTAAAGACATCATTGCAATCCTAGGTATGGACGAGCTTTCTGACGAAGATAAGCAACTTGTATCTCGTGCACGTAAAATCCAACGTTTCCTATCTCAGCCATTCTTCGTGGCAGAGGTGTTTACAGGCGCGTCTGGTAAATACGTATCACTAAAAGATACAATTTCTGGCTTTAAAGGCATCTTAAACGGTGAATTTGATGACATGCCAGAGCAAGCGTTCTACATGGTTGGCTCTATCGAAGAAGCTCAAGAAAAAGCCAAAAGCATGTAACTTAGGAGGGGAGTATGGCAGCTATGACTGTACATCTTGATGTAGTAAGCGCAGAGCAGAGTTTGTTCTCTGGCCGTGTTGAATCGATTCAAGTTACTGGTAGTGAAGGTGAGTTAGGCGTTAATGCTGGTCACGCTCCACTACTTACTGCCCTTAAACCTGGTATGGTACGTTTAGTTAAGCAATTTGGTGAAGAAGAGTTCATCTACATTGCTGGCGGTACATTAGAAGTACAACCTAATCTAGTGACTGTTCTTGCTGATACAGCTGTTCGTGGTGAAGACCTTGACGAGCAAGCTGCAGAAGCTGCTAAACGTGACGCTGAAGCTCAAATGGCGAAAGGTGCATCTGCTGAACTTGATTATAATCAAGCCGCAGTGCAACTAGCTGAAGCAATTGCTCAGCTACGCATTATTCAGCAATTACGTAAAAAGTAAGCCTATCTGGTTTTTAAAAGCCCACATAACGTGGGCTTTTTTGTGCCTGTAATATAAATCAGCAATGTTATAAAAATTATAAATTTACTTTTTGTGCTCACTATTTATCCCTTGTTACTTATATCCATCACTAATCCCCGTTACAATAACGCCATTGAAGTGTCTGAGTGTTTCAGCCAAGATTCAGTAGTCAGTAATTAAGCTACTGAGTATTTGCACATGATGTGATTTACATAATCTACTGTGCACCAGTACGCGCTTATTTAGCTAAAACAACGAAAAAAGGAAATTGTTTTAATGTCTCTAACAACGGTTATTCTTGCAGCGGGTAAAGGTACTCGCATGCGCTCAGCGCTACCTAAAGTTCTTCATAAAGTGGCTGGCAAACCTATGGTGCAGCACGTTATTGATAACGCAAAAGCACTAGGTGCAACTACTACTAACTTAGTTTACGGTCATGGTGGCGAACTATTACAACAACAACTGGCCAACAACAACGTAAATTGGGTACTCCAAGCTGAGCAGTTAGGTACGGGTCATGCAGTAGCGCAAGCCAACTCTCATGTTAATGACGATGATACAGTGCTGATTTTATACGGTGACGTGCCTTTAACTAAGCAATCAACGCTTGAACGTTTATTAGCTGCGACACCTAAACATGGTTTAGCGGTATTAACCGTAAATTTAGCCAATCCAAATGGTTACGGACGTATGCTACGTGTTGATGGCAAGTTAGTGGGTATTGTTGAGCAAAAAGATGCCAGCCCAGAGCAATTACTTATTAGCGAAGTAAATACCGGTATTATGGCCGTTAATGGTCGATTGCTAAAAAGCTGGTTAGGCAACTTATCTAACAATAATGCACAAGGCGAATATTACCTAACCGACATAGTGGCAATGGCGCATAGCGAAGGTGTCGAAATTACATCAGCTCAGCCAGATCACCCAATGGAAGTAGAAGGCGCTAATAATCGTATACAACTAGCTGGTCTTGAACGTGCGTACCAAGCATGGCAAGCACAAGAATTAATGCTTAATGGGGCAACACTTGCCGATCCTGCCCGTATAGATGTTCGCGGAACAGTCACCACCGGTGAAGATGTACTAATAGATATAAACGTGATTTTTGAAGGCAAAGTGACTATAGGTCATAACGTGGAAATTGGACCAAACTGTGTGCTCAAAAACTGCAGCATTGGCGATAACGTTATAATAAAAGCTAATACACTCATAGAAGATGCAACAGTTGCTGCTAAATGTACGCTTGGTCCCTATGCCCGCCTTCGTCCAGGTGCCATTATGGAAGAAGACTCACATGTTGGTAACTTCGTCGAAATGAAAAAAACCCGTTTAGGTAAAGGCTCTAAAGCTAATCACTTAAGTTACCTAGGTGATGCTGAAATTGGCGAAAAGGTTAATATTGGCGCGGGTACTATTACCTGTAACTATGACGGCGTTAATAAAGCAAAAACCATTATTGGCAACAATGCCTTTATTGGTTCTAACTCATCGCTTGTTGCACCCGTAAATATTGGTGCAATGGCAACAATTGGTGCAGGCTCTGTTATTACGAATACAGTAGCAGATGAGCAACTAGCTATTGCTCGAGGCAAACAGCGTAATTTAGATGGCTGGAAACGCCCAGTTAAAAAATAACGACTTATATTTAGTTAAAAAGTATAAGTAGATAGAAGCGAGTTATTAACTCGCTTTTTTATTGTCTGAACGATATGAGCCCCCTACTCTACATCAGATATTTAACTGAGTATTTTGCTAAACCTTAAAAGGTGCAAAGTACCGGCTCTTAATTTATTTAGAGCTACTCAGTAAAGTACTATAACTAAGCCGCATTTAATTATTTAAACATAACATTTAAACTAAACAACCTACCTTCTACCTAGCGTAACTATAACTTCCCTATTACTGCCATTTATTTGGTGCTTTTTTAAGCTTAAACTTCATTGCAAGCCTTTGTTTGTATGCCTTTTATACAATATTCATTTAATTGTCATAAAGCGGAAATAAAGTGTTGACCCTCACTCGTTTATCCCTATAATGCGACCCCACTGAGAAGGGAAACGCCGATGCATAGCAAGGCAGCAACTACTCAGAGAGTTAAATAAAACTTCGGTTTTAAATTGTCGAAAGAAAGTTTAAAACTAAGTGTTGACTCGAAAAATAAAGGATGTATTATACGCATCCCTTGAGACGCTAAAGCGACTCAAAACGTTCTT
>NZ_JACJES010000022.1:0-50690 GCF_014164175.1 Pseudoalteromonas sp. SG44-5
GCCGCAGATAATAAAATTACTTTCATGTTAAAAACTCCATTTGGTTGGGTGGGGTAATTGTGGCTTCAATTATTGATTTGGGTATATCCCAAGGGTTTAAGCCTTTGGTTAATCGTTTAATAATTTCATCAGCAGACAATTGTTGTATGTGATGTAAATAATTTAGGTACTTGCTATAAGACTGAACACAGTAACGCTCTAAGCGTTCGGCCACTAAGACACCGTTGTGTTTTCTTTGTCTGCTCGTAGTTCTGATTTCAAGACGTTCAGCAGTAATAAAAGCAAAAGCGGGATAGGCAGCAGCAAAAACGGCATCGGTATTGAGAAGTGCATCCAAGGAGATAACACGGTCAACACTGCGAAGCTCAAGCTCAGCACGAACCCAATTAGGCTGGGATTCACTTTCCATTTGCTTACCTTTTTCATACATACGCGCCATTTTTCCATTTTTACGACTTCCTACGTAAAGGGTGTTACCGCCATTGGCCACGCAGTCATAACGCTTTTGCCAGCCGTGTTTTTTTCTCCATTTAGCTTGTTCTTCAGCACTTATTTTTTGTAATTCGCCAGTTTGGATAAATGACCAAGAGGGTGCTTGGTTGGTTTTACAAAAAGCGCCTTCTTCTAAATTTTGAAAATAATCGAGTACACTTCTTTTGCCTTCGTAATCATCGTAGGCAATATCTAAACGGGTAATTTTTACGTTAGGCATTTTTTTAAGCATGTCGTGTAATTTGGGAATATCTAAACCAGCACAACCAGTACCAGTAAATGAAATCATTACACCGCCATTGTTAGCGCCCCAAGCAATAACGCCAGAGTTAACATCGTGACGATAAAGCGTTGCAGATTTTTCATAAGTGAACATACCGCCCGAATTATCACGGTAAGACCAACTCAATGTGTCACTGGTTAAGCGGTCAGCAGCGGTTGCAACTTCTGTGTTTAATAGGTGCATAAACTTAGAAATATCACCTTCAATTAATGACGTAAGTGTTTTATAACGCTTTGTTTTTCTTACTACATTTTTTAAAAAATGCTTACGTTCATCGGCAGGTATTTCATCAATTGATTTGTATTGACGATACTTTGAAGAGCCTGAAAGATTAATATCAAATAGCTCGTTATAGTAATAATCAGAGTTGAAAACAACGGTTTCGTTTATATCAACGTCTAAGTCGTCAGTAGCGTTTTCGTTAAACATTTCAGCGCATAACATCGCGTTATAAGCTTCTTTGTATGATGAAAAGTCACCATTACCAAATGCTAACTTTGCATCAAAACGAAGACGGGCGATTTCATTAGGAGTGAAAACAACCGTTAAGTAGTCAATTTTTGTTATTTGCTCTACTGGGGTTTTAGCATTCAGGTTCATAATCAAATACTCCTGAATCAAAAAGTTCTTGCCAATTGCTTTCATCTACATCAATAATTTCAAAGTTTTCACCGTTGCAGTAGTCAATGCAAAAAGCCATTGCTTCTGAACGTGACGAATACATAAGCGGGTATTCAATTTTATTGAAACCTAATGCGTATTCTTCTATGGCTTGAATGTATTGAAGATAGAATTTCAACTCGTATTTCCCTGTTTACTGATAAACTGTCATCTTTGAATGTTTCGAGAGTGTAGCTTTCGAGATTGACAGTTGTCAAATGTTTATTTATCAGGTTTGACAGTTATACTTAACACAGTGAGGAGATTGCTATGAACTTTAGTTACGAACTAATTGAAAAATATAAATATTTCAAAAATTACAGCCAAGACAAACAGGTTATTGCTGATTTTTCTGAATTTAATTCAGGGAACATGTCACAGATTAAAAAAGGTAATCGTAGTTTGACGGCCAACCAGTGCATAGCGATGGCTAATGCAATTGGTATGGACCAAAAAGAGGCACTTTTAAATCTTGCTATCGAAAAATCGAAAAGTACAGAAGAAGGTAAAATCTGGGCAGATATTGTAAAAAAGATTAGTGCGGCATGTGTAGCGCTAACACTAGTTGCAGGCTTGGCAAATGACCCAACAGAGGACGCATTTGCGTAATAGCGATAGCCCATAAATTACGTTATGTTAAATTGACTTATTTAAAAGAAAGCGAGGGTGATTATTCAAATCAGCTCGCTTTTAGGAGAGTAATTTAGGGGTTAATTAAGCTCGGAGTCGACCCAAAACTTAGTACCTTTTAATACTGCTTGTAGTGCAAGGCCGCTTTCGGTCAAAGAATACACAGTAACTTGGTCTGCTATTGCTTCGGCAACTAATGCACCGCCTTTTTCTTTATATTTAGCTGCTGCATCTGCGTTTCCGCCAAATGCCCAACCGTGTTCAATAAATCTGTTTAGTGCCGCTTGGTTATGAAAAACCATAACAACGTTAAAGTCTTTAACACCTAAACCTAGGCCTAAACCGGCTTCGCCCATATTCATGTATGTAGATTTACCCGTTAGGTTATTTTTAATAACACCATAACCACCACCAAAACTAGCTAAAACAACATTGACGTTGGCATTATCAAAAACAGCATAACCTGCAGAGTTAGCAATTTGCTTTTTAACATCTGGTTTTATCGCGTAAAGTTTACTTAATGTATTTGATTCCATGCTATGCACTAATGCACGTTTTTCGCTTGGTGAGGCGCTGCCTGTTGTTGCACAACCTGTGAGCGCGAGTGTAAATACGAGCATACTTAGCAAAATAAATCTTTTCATGAATTTTCCTTAAATAACATTTATAACTAGCAAGTATATAATTACAAAATAATAGAATCTATTTATGTCCAATACTAGACAGTATCGGACTTTATGGTTAATCTATAAGTCTATTATTTTATTGAATATTTTATTACTATGCTAGTTGCTTTGGTTGATACGTTAAAACAATTGAGATATCAAATTGCTCATCTTGAAGATAATACTTTAAATTCAGAATATCCAGAACTGGCTACCTTTATACAGCAAGTTGGCTTGACTGTAACTGAATCAAAACAAGATCTTACCTTCTTATACCAGTTTTTATATGTTTATGGTCGCAAATCGGAAGCAACCTATAGTCGGTTTAGAAGTGAGCTTGAACGTTTTTATTTATGGGCATGGTTAGTGGCTGAAAAATCAGTATTTGATTTAAAGCGCGAAGATATTGAAGGTTATGTAGATTTTGTTGTTGAACCAGATAAAGCTTGGGCTACAACATCAGTACAATGGCGTTATAAAGACGAGAAAGGTATTCGTCGTTTAAATACAAATTGGCGCCCTTTCATCCAAAAAGAATCAATTGCTAGCCAACAAACATTATCGGCAATGTTTACTGCACTTAACGTATTTTATAAATTTGCTATTTTAGAAGAAAAAACCTTTGCCAATTTTGTGCCTGTAGTAAAAAAGAATAGTCCCTATTTAGTGGTTCAATCGCAAATACAGATCCCCGATACGCTAAGCGATATACAATGGGAATATGTGTTTGGGGTAACGCGCGACTTATGTGAGCAACAACCTGATCTAGAAAGAAATTTATTTACTCTGGCATGTTTAAAAGGATTATATTTACGGATCTCTGAATTGTCAGAGCGGCCACAATGGTCGCCCGTTATGTCGCATTTTTGGCAAGACAACGATGGCTTTTGGTTTTTGCGTATTATGGGTAAAGGTAATAAATTACGAGATGTAACTCTAAGCGATGATTTTGTTGAATATTTAAAACGCTACCGACTTTATCGTGGTTTACCTGCCCTACCACGCGTTGATGAATCTGAACCTTTGGTGCATAAAATTCGTGGCCAAGGTGGCATGACAGTTAGGCAAATACGACGTTTGGTACAACAAAGTTTTGATTTAGCTCAGCAATCTTTACTTGATGATGGTTTTAAAGATGACTCTGAACAACTTGAAGCAGCAACCGCACATTGGCTTAGACATACAGGTGCAACACACGATGCACAAACACGACCACTCAAACATTTATCTGAAGATTTAGGACACGCAAAAATAGCAACTACAGATCAAATTTATATTCAAACAAATATAAAAGAACGTGCAAAATCTGGTTTAAAAAGGAAAATATAATGGAATATTTAGTCATTACTTTTATTGGCAGTTTGTTTTTGATTTATTCATTAACAATCCGGCAATTAGAAAGAACCGAAATCACTGGCCCAATGTTTTTTGTGATTGGAGGAATAGCACTGGCTTGGTTTATACCTGAGGAAGTTGAACAATTAAAAAATGGTGGAGCTTATATATTACCTTTAATTGAATTAACTTTAAGTTTGTTTTTATTTACCGACGCTACAAAAACAAAACTAAGCGTTTTAAAACACAGTTATCAGTATCCAAGTTTATTATTATTTGTTGCCCTACCCCTTACCTTGTTGTTAGGTATTGGCACTGCATTATTTTTATTTGCAGAGTTAACACTTATTCAAGCTGCATTATTAGCAATTATTTTAACACCAACCGATGCAGCACTCAGTAAAGGACTATTAGAAAGTACACAAGTGCCCGAAAATATCCGTGAAGGAATAAATACTGAAAGTGGTTTAAATGATGGTTTATGTGTACCTGTATTTTTAATTTTTTTGTTATTAGCTAATAACCCAGAGCTTGGGATCACCGCTTCACAAACTATGATTATTTTTACTCGGGAACTTGGTATAGCGCTATTGATTGCAATTGCGAGTGTTGCGATATTTATTCCCACTTTAAACTTTGCTATGCAACGCCATTATTTTGCACAAAAAACCAGTCCTTTTTTGCTGGTAGGTTTTGCAATGGCGATATTTTCTATTACACAGTATTTTCATAGTAGTGGTTTTATTGCAGTGTTTGTAGCAGGTTTATTATTTGACCGATATTCTCCAGAGTCGATACGTTGTGAAATTGTTGAAGACTCAGAGCACATAGCCGATTTTGCCGCATTATTAATTTGGTGTTTATTTGGTTTTGTAAGTGCCTATTTGGTTTTACCAAAACTCAGTTTTGAAATAATAATTTATGCTTTACTTAGTGCAACTTTGATCAGAATAATTCCGGTTATGTTGTCACTGCAATTTACTGCACTGAATATAAAAGAGCGATTTACTTTTGCTTGGTTTGGACCAAGAGGACTCGCATCGATAGTATTTACGTTAATGGTAATTGATACTCAAATAGAAAATAAAAATCAGATTGCAACTATTGCTATGACCACTATTTTATTTAGTGTATTTATTCATGGTATAACTACTAAGCCAATTGCAGATAGTTTTGCTAAAAAGTAAAAAGTAAAAATGCGTAATTTTATTTATAAAGTTACGCATTTTTTAATTAGCCTAATAAAGTTTAATTGCTAAGTAGGTGTGCAAGTAACTCAATTGGATGTTTAGGTTTAAATTTTTCATATCGTTTAACTTGGCTACGACAAGAAAATCCTGTTGATAACAGTTGCTCGGGTTTATTTTTATCTACAATAGGTTTCCAACTCATTTCGTATAGTGCGCGCGAGTTGTTTTGGTTTTGTGCTTCATGACCATAAGTACCCGCCATGCCGCAACAACCAGTACTGGTTGTTTTTAATGTTAAGCCAATATCGGTAAAAATATTTTGCCAAACACTCGCAGCTTTTGGTAAGGCAGTAGTTTCGGTACAGTGGCTTAATAAAGTAAATTCAGTATTAGTATTTTGTTTTACTTTTAATTGCGTAAACGATTGAGTTTGTAACCACTCGTGAGCAAGTTGCACATGGAAATCACCACGATTATTTTCTAAAATTGTATTGTACTCATCGCGGTAACACATAACTAATGAAGCATCTAAACCAACCAGTGGCGCATTAATATCGTTAAGTTTATTTAAAAACTCTGCGGCGTTTTTTGCTGTTACTTTAAACTCATGCAAAAACCCTTTTACATGTTGTGGTTTTCCATTGGGTTTAAAAGGTAATAACATTGGCTTTTTGCCGAGCTGAGTAATAAGCGTAATAAAACTCTCTACTAATTCTGCTTCATAAAAACTAGTGAATGGGTCTTGTACTATTAATACATATTCGTTTTGTTGCTCAGCACTTAATTTATTTAGTAATTCAAAATTAAAAGTATGAGCTTTGTTTAATCGACTAGTTAGTGCGGGAATACTTAATTGTGGTGTATTTACATAACCCACGGTTTTTTTAATTATGTTACTAACTAGGTCTGTACTTACTATAGGATTAATAATACGTGCAAATTTAGCCATTAATGGCGCACTAACTTCTATATTACCCACTAGGTAATCTTTGAGTGGACGTGCGTAGTAACTATGATAATAATTTAAAAAACGCGAACGAAAAGTAGGTACATCTACTTTAATTGGGCAAGCAGTAGTACATGCTTTACAGGCTAAGCACTCGTCCATCGAAGCTTTAACTTCGTGAGAAAAGTCGTAAATGCCTTTGTTTTTTTCACGGCTGTGAACAAAACGTTCCCACCAGGTAATTACTTCGCCTTTATTAAGTTGCTTTTCGACCTCAAGTAAATCTACATTTTTTGCTTCTTGCAGGCGCAACCATTCGCGCATTAAACTTGCGCGGCCTTTAGGTGAATGTCGGCGATCGCCGGTTACTTTATACGACGGACACATTGGTGAGTTTTCATCGTAGTTAAAGCATATTCCGTTACCGTTACAAGTCATGGCATTATTAAAACTTGTTTTTACATCAATAGATATTTGTTTATCGAACCATGAACGTTTTTGTCCATCAACACTTACTAGTGAGTCTTCACTATCGATAGGTGTACATATTTTACCCGGGTTTATTCGGTTATTTGGATCAAATGCAGTTTTTATTTTACGTAACTGAGTAAATAAATGGTCGCCAAAAAACGCTGGGCCATATTCGCTACGATACCCTTTACCGTGTTCGCCCCACATTAAACCACCGTATTTAGCGGTGAGTTTTACCACTTCATCTGAAATAACACGCAATAGTTTTTCTTGTTCTGGGTCGCACATATCGAGCGCAGGCCTAACATGTAAAACGCCAGCGTCAACATGGCCAAACATTCCATATTGTAAATTATGGCTGTCGAGTAATGCTCTAAACTCTACTATATAATCAGCTAAGTTTTCTGGTGGTACCGCGGTGTCTTCTGCAAAGGCGAGTGGTTTCTGACTGCCTTTTACGTTACCTAAAAGCCCGACTGACTTTTTACGCATGGCGTAAATTTTTAAAATATCACTTTTATTACTGGTTAGCTGGTAACCAATAACACCATTAGTTTGCTGTGCCACGCACTGATCTAATAGTTTGCACAAAGTGTCTACTTTGTCTTTTATATCCTCTGGTGATACAGCATTAAACTCAACCATGTTGAGCCCTTGCATATCTTTATTAGGAATGTCGGTTATTAAGTCCGATACTGAATGCCAAATAATATCTTGGCGTGCTAAGTTTAAAACTTTGCTATCGACAGTTTCAACTGAGGTTGCTCTCGCAGCTACCAAAAATGGTGAATGACGTAGTGCCGAATCAAAACTATCATACTTAATATTAATTAAAGTTTTAAATTCAGCAATGGGGGTTAGCTTTAATTTAGCCTCGGTAACTATACCTAATGACCCTTCAGAGCCGGTAATTAAGCGGCTCATATCAAAAGTTTGTAAGTCATCACTTAGCACATGCTCTAGGTCGTATCCGGTTAAAAAGCGGTTTAATCTAGGGAATTTAGCTAATACAGCTTCACGCTCATTTAGTGCGATATCTAAAACGGTTTTGTATAAATGACCAACTAATGTGTCTTGCTCTGCGATTACCTTTGCTTTTTCTGTATCAATGGCTGCAGTACACATAGGTGTGCCATCGACCAAATAAGTTGTTAGCCCTAAAACATGGTCACTCGTTTTACCGTAAACTAGCGAGCCTTGACCCGAAGCATCAGTGCTGATCATACCGCCAATGGTTGCTCTATTACTGGTAGATAAGTCGGGTGAAAAGAAAAACCCATAAGGTTTTAAAAAGTCATTAAGCTGATCTTTTATTACCCCAGTTTGTACACGCACCCAGCCTTCTTGCGTGTTTATTTCGAGTATTTCACGCATGTATCGTGATAAATCGACAATAATGCCAGGGGTTAATGATTGCCCGTTAGTCCCAGTGCCGCCGCCGCGCGGACCAAATGTTAACGATAAAAAGGGGTCGCGAGATGCTGTTTGCAACGCAAGTTGAATATCTTTTTCGGTTTTAGGAAAAATAACACCTTGCGGTAGCTCTTGGTAAATACTGTTATCGGTTGAAGCTGTTATGCGGGTTGCATAACTTGCGTCAGTGTCTCCAGTAAACCCTTGATTTTTAATGGTACTTAAGTAATTTGCGACAACTTCTGTCGCGGCATCTTGCTGTGTAATAGTTGCTATCATGACGGCGATATTTTAAGGCATTTGATTAATTATATCATGCTGCGGGGTAATAGAAATTGAAGATTTTACAGTTTGTAACACACTTTTAATCGATTTTATTCGCACTGCAATTATACTCAAGTTAACAGTTACTAGGGGGCTTTAACTATGAAAAAAATACTATTACTTTTAGCCGGTGTATTGTGCATGTTACTGGGTTTATTTTTTGCGATTGTACCTGGACCATCGTTAATATTTTTTATGGCAGGGTTATTGTGTTTTTCTTTTGACTACCCAAAAGCAAGGCATTATTTGGGGCTTTGTCAAAAAGCGTTAACTAAATCGTGCAGATATTTAGATAAAAAATTAGCTCGTTAAAACTTTGTTTTAAATTACACAAACAAAAATGCCAGCAAAAGCTGGCATTTTTATTAAACAAAGTAATTATTTAGCTAGCTTTTCAGCTAAGTATAACCATGTTTCTAGTACTGTATCTGGATTTAATGAAACAGAGTCGATACCCTGCTCTACTAACCATGCTGCAAAGTCTTCATGATCAGAAGGACCTTGACCACAAATACCTACATACTTGCCTTTTTCTTTAGCTGTTTTAATTGCCATAGAAAGTAGCTTTTTGATTGCAGGGTCGCGTTCATCAAATAGATGTGCGATTAAACCTGAGTCACGATCTAAACCAAGCGTTAGCTGAGTTAAGTCGTTTGAACCGATAGAAAAACCATCAAAATGCTCTAAAAACTCTTCAGCTAATAGTGCGTTTGAAGGCAGTTCACACATCATAATTACTTTTAGACCATTATCGCCACGTTTAAGGCCATGCTCTTCAAGTAGTTCAATAACACGTTTACCTTCTTCAACGGTACGTACGAATGGGATCATGATTTCGATATTGGTCATGTCCATGCCGTTTCTTACGCGTTTAATTGCTTCACACTCTAGAGCAAAACAGTCGCGGAAAGCTTCTGACACATAACGAGCGGCGCCTCGAAAACCTATCATAGGGTTTTCTTCTTCCGGTTCGTATTGTTGGCCGCCAACTAAGTTTGCGTACTCGTTTGATTTAAAATCAGACATGCGAACAATTACACGCTCTGGTGCAAATGCACACGCCAGAGTAGAAATACCTTCAACCAATTTAGAGATATAAAACTCTACTGGAGATTCATAACCGGCCATCATATCGGTTATCTCTGCTTTTAATGCATCAGTTTGTGCATCAAAATTAAGTAGTGCTTTAGGGTGAACGCCAATCATACGGTTGATAATAAATTCAACACGGGCTAGGCCAACACCAGAATGTGGTAAACGAGCAAAATCGAATGCACGATCTGGATTACCTACGTTCATCATTACTTTAATTGGTAGCTCAGGCATTTCGTCAACACGTGAAGTAAGTACTTCAAAGTCTAAAATACCTTCGTAGATGAAACCTGTATCCCCTTCGGCACATGATACGGTAACTTCTTGACCAGCTGTAATTAAATCAGTTGCGTTACCACAACCAACAACGGCTGGAATACCAAGTTCACGTGCAATAATTGCAGCATGACAAGTACGGCCACCACGATTTGTAACAATCGCTGCTGCACGTTTCATGATTGGTTCCCAATCTGGGTCGGTCATGTCGGTAACTAAAATGTCGCCTACTTGAACCTGATCCATCTCTTTGATTGAGTTAAGAACACGAACAACACCGCTACCAATTTTATGACCAATTGCACGGCCTTCAACAACAACCTTGCTGGTGCCATTTAATTGAAAACGTTCCATTACGTTGGCATCTTCGTTTGAGCGAACCGTTTCTGGACGAGCTTGAACTATATATAGTTTGCCGTCGTTACCGTCTTTTGCCCATTCGATGTCCATTGGACGACCGTAATGTTTTTCGATGATTACAGCTTGCTTGGCAAGTTCTTGCACTTCTTCATCTGTAATCGAAAATTTATTTGAAAGCTCAGGGGCAACATCAACGATGTCTACTTGCTTACCATGTGCTTTGTCTTCTGAGTAAATCATTTGAATGGCTTTAGAGCCAATGTTACGACGTACTACTGAAGGTTTGTTTTTAAGTAATGTTGGTTTATGAACATAAAATTCATCAGGGTTTACTGCGCCCTGTACAACCATTTCTCCTAGCCCGTAGCTTGATGTGATAAATACAACATCTTCAAAACCAGACTCGGTATCAATACTAAACATAACGCCAGATGCTGACTTATCTGAACGAACCATACGTTGTATACCAGCAGACAGTGCAACACCACGGTGATCGTACCCTTGATGAACACGGTAAGAGATAGCGCGATCGTTAAATAATGAAGCAAATACGTGTTTAATAGCGACCATTACTGAGTCGATACCAACAACGTTTAGGAAAGTTTCTTGCTGGCCTGCGAATGATGCGTCTGGCATGTCTTCAGCAGTAGCTGATGAACGTACTGCAAATGAAACATCGGCTGCTGTGTCGCCGTGGAGTTGGCTGTATGCTTCGCGAATGGCTTTATCTAGATTAGGTTGGAATGGTGTATCGATTATCCATTGGCGGATATCGGCACCGACTTTAGCGAGTGTATTCACATCTTCAACATCAAGTGTATCTAGAATATCGTGAATTTTTGCGGTGAGTCCTGATTGATCTAAAAACTCATTAAAAGCATCAGCGGTAGTTGCAAAACCACCCGGCACTTGTACACCTGCGTTTGCTAGGTTTGAAATCATTTCGCCAAGTGAAGCGTTTTTACCGCCAACACGAGGAACATCTTGCATACCAAGCTCTTGATACCAGAGAACGTATTCTTGCACGGATCTTTCTCCAAAAAAACAAATTGTAGTACTAAATACCAACTAATTAACATTTAATCATTTTAGCGAGTTAGACATTGTATTAACAAGTTAAAAATTTTCATGTAGAACAACTACCTGTTAATTTTTATGTTGCTAATAAAGCGCTTCCTATCGCTATAATTGACTATTTACTTAATACAATCGATATAACTGTGAGAGTTAAGAAAGAAAACCTTTTATAAAGGTCACACCCATTCTACACTGGCAACAGTCCTCACGTAAACCGTGAGAAACTTAATTTTAAAATTAAAAGTAATAAAAAAGAGGATTTATGAGAACTGCTTTTTATATTTCAGATGGCACAGCAATTACTTCTGAGGTTTTTGGCCATGCTACTTTGTCACTGTTCCCTGTTGAATTTAATCATAAAACCATTCCCTTTGTAGAAACAGAAGAGAAAGCGCATCAAATTAAAGAGTTAATTAATGCAACGGCTAAAAGAGACGGTGAAAAGCCTTTAATATTTTTTACCTTTGTAAATTACAACTTAACTGAAATTATTAGCTCTGCTAATGCAGTGTGTTATGACTTTTTGACAACCTATAGCGAAAAAATAGAAAAAGAACTAAATGTGGCGCCAGTACCAAAAATTCATCGCACTCACTCTATTCATGAAAAAAGCTATGATTTTAGAATTGATGCGGTTAACTACGCGCTGATGAATGATGATGGCGGTAATATTAAAAACTATGGAGAGGCCGATATTATTTTAATCGGTGTGAGCCGCAGTGGTAAAACCCCAACGAGTTTATATTTAGCACTACAATATGGTATTAAAGCCGCTAACTACCCAATCACCGAAGACGACCTTGAAACTGAAGGCTTGCCTAAATGCTTAATACCTTTTAAACATAAATTATTTGGCTTAACTATTGATCCTGAGCGCCTTGCTGCCATTAGAGACAGGCGTATGGCTAATTCTAAATACGCTTCTATTCGTCAATGTCGTATAGAAGTGCGCGAAGTAGAAATGCTGTATAAGCGTAATAGAATTCCATTTTTAAACTCTACTCATCACTCAGTTGAAGAAATATCAGCGAAGATTATATCTGATACCGATCTTGAGCGCCGTAAGTACTAACTTACTTGGCGGTTAACTTAACTAAAAAGTATAAAAAACGCCGCTTAATTAGCGGCGTTTGTATTTAGGGGAGTCATTTTATTTATTTACGTGCGTCTTTTAATAAATCGGCAACTAAAAAGCCTAACTCTAATACTTGATCGGCATTTAAACGTGGGTCGCACTGGGTTTTATAGCGCTGTGCTAAATCGTCGTCAGACAGTCCGTACGCACCGCCAGTACACTCAGTAACATGTTGGCCTGTCATTTCTAAATGCACGCCGCCTGCATAGCTGCCCTCGGCTTTATGCACTGCAAAAAACTGGCTGATCTCACGCATGATGTTATCAAAGCTACGTGTTTTATATCCTGAACTCGCTTTTTCGGTGTTACCGTGCATTGGATCAGAACTCCAAATTACTTTACGGCCTTCTTGTTGTACTTTGCGTACCAATGCCGGCAGTTTTTCAGGGAGTATATCTGCGCCCATACGGGTAATTAATGTTAATCGACCTGGAATGTTATCTGGATTTAATGCATCAATTAAACGTATTAAATCATCAGGGTCCATACCTGGACCAACTTTAACCCCAATTGGGTTTTTAATTCCTTTAAAAAATTCAATGTGCGCGTGGTCTAGTTGACGCGTACGCTCGCCAATCCATACAAAGTGCGCAGAACAATCGTACCAATCGCCAGATAAATGGTCGCGGCGAGTTAGTGCTTCTTCGTAGCCTAGTAATAGCGCCTCGTGAGAGGTGTATAAATCGGTTTCTTTTAAGCTTGGTGCAATAGTAGAATTAATACCACACACTTCCATAAACTCAAGCGCGTCTTGAATTTTATCAGCAAGCTGTTGGTACTTTTCTTTCTGCGGATTGGCTGCAACAAAGCCCATATTCCAACGGTTTACTTGATGTAAGTCAGCAAGGCCACCTTGAGCAAACGCACGCAGTAAGTTTAACGTAGCTGCACTGTGATGATACGCCGTCATTAAGCGTTGTGGATCTGGAATACGCGCTTGTTCGGTAAACTCAAAATTGTTAACAATGTCGCCACGGTATGACGGTAGTGATACGCCATCAATCGTTTCTAAATCTGCTGAACGTGGTTTTGCATACTGCCCTGCCATACGCGCTATTTTAACTACTGGGCATTTACCGCCGTAAGTTAATACCACGGCCATTTGTAAAATTGTTTTAAAAGTATCGCGAATGTTAGCGGCATTAAAGTCACTAAACGACTCAGCACAATCACCACCTTGTAGTAAAAAAGCGCGCCCTTCGCATACATCTTCTAGCTGCTTAAATAAACTTCTGGTCTCTTCAGCGAATACTAAAGGCGGAGCACTCTTTAATTGCGCTTCTACTGATTTAAGTGATTCTTGATCTGGGTAGTTTGGCTGCTGCAATATTGGCAGTTCTCTCCAGCTATTTGGGTTCCACGTTTGCATATTCATTCCTCATTCCTATTTACCTGATACAACGAAATTAACGTATGCAGGGCTGTTTGTTCAAGGACTAAATTCACTATTTACTAATTATTTAGTTATGGGTTAGGTAATTAATATATTTAGCCATATATGTTGGGCCCTTAGCGCAAATATAAAATGATAAATAGAAAGAATATAACTGATTAAAAACATAAAGTTAAGATTAATCATGGTTACTTTTTAGTTGTTGACCTACATTCAATCTGAGTTAATTATTATAACAGGTCGAGCGGGGAACACATCATACTTAAATTACACCATGTGTATTCTTAACTTTACAGTTGATATAAACAATAATTGACCAATAACTATGCAATTTAAAAAATACATGCTAAGGCGAGTTTTATTTGCCACCGCAACATATACTAGATGTTTATAAACAGTGGGTTTATTAGGCTAAAGCTCTCCTTGGTTAAGGTTAAAATACAAAGACTTATTTGGGCTCAGTACTAAGTTTTTATAAAAATGTGAATAGTGGCAGTTATTACTGAGGTTAAAACTTATTTTAATATGTATAAGTTTTACGCTTTGCAGATCTTATGCTGTAGTGTAAATAGACATGACAACGTATTGTATTTCACCCAGGCATACTACAATACGTAAAGCTTATATCTGCAATGTATTAAGTTACTCTTTGTATGAACGTTTGGATCGGCACTAATTAACACCACTAGCTAGCTGCTTAATTAGTTAAGCTACAGGGAGCTCAAAATGGTTTGCCCTGCCCGGTACTAATAAATGTATATTCAGTTCTCACAAGCTAAACATTTTAAGTATCCCAAAGTATGAGCCGGTTAATTATATCAACCTCATTTTAAAGCCTCACCACAAATCATGGCTAAAGTTAAATTGCACTCAGAAGCTAGTAGGCCGTTATTAGCTGTAACCTATAACGGTATACAAATGTGAGTATTGGGGAATTATTATTAAGAGTTAAGCTACTCAAATGCATAAGCACGAGATTTTAAAATTAACCAAAGCTGTAAAGAACACATCATACTTAAATTAAATATTAAATAAACTTAGCCCCGAGTAAACTAAAATTATTAGCTAAACAAAGATAAGGTTATGTGCGATAATTATTTAGGTAAGATGTGTTCTTTGGAGGTTGCATGGTAACTAAAGTACAAATAAGAAGTCAGTTTGATTTAATGAGCGAACTAACATTAAGGCTAATAGAAGAGCTTAATCTATGTGAATATACAAAAGCCGAATATTATCAACTTCCTGATATAAGCACTGTTGATGAAGATAAAGTGGCCGAATCGATTAAAGTTACTAAAATATCAGGCGAACTAGCACATAAAGCTATATTAAATTCCTTTACTGACATTTATAAAAAACAAGGGCTAAGTAGCCGAGTTTTAAAGCGTCATCCTGGCCTATTAGTTATAAAAAATGCTGACAAACAAGCACTAATTAATCGAATTGCTCAAGTAAATAAGGCAAAAGCAGCGTTTAAAGAGTGTATTTTAGCTATTGATAACAACGATGCTCGTTTTGAAGCGGTGCATAATGCAGTACCCAACTTAATTACTTTGGCTGCTTATCGAAAAATTCATAGTGAACATGAATCGCCTTTTTCAGTACGATTTACCTGGATGCACAAACATGCAACTAAAACACTGACCAAAAAAATGGCCCTCGAAATGTTACAAAAGTCAGCTAGTTATAGAAACCCCAGAATGATCGACCAGCAAAAATGGCAGGCGCTAGTAGCACAAGAGCAATTACGGGTAGCAAGTTTAGGTGAAAAAGAAAAACTTAGAATTAGGCGCCCTACTCGAGTTAGCCCTCAGGTAAATGTGCGTTATACCGCGCAAAACCGTTATCACGTCAGTGCGGCGCTACCTTTTATTTTAATAAACCCAGAACCAGACGTAAAACTTGGGGTATTACCAAATTACGAAAAACCATTAAGTCATCCACGAAAACGTGACTATGATTTTTTAGTAGATCGACTTTATTTAGAACAAGTAGAAAAGTGATTATGTTAAAAAGGTCACGCTAGGTGACCTTTGTTATTATTGGACTCTGCAATAAAAATTACTTATCTACTATTTCAACAAGTTTGTCTTCATCAATAAGCACAGCATTTTCTACAATACGCTTACCGCCTTGTATTTCAATTCGTTTATTGTGTTTATTCAGAGTAAGTATCTCATCACAAAATTGGTCTGATGGATGCATTTCGTAAGTGTAGTCAATAATATTACCGGTTTTATCGTCTTTAACATTGGTAATACTGTACTCAGAGATAGCTCCTTTCTCGATCAAATCTTTCATTGTTGTGGTCATATCACGACGCAGCGCTTTTAATTTATTTTCGGTAATATTATCCGTTGAATAAATTGAGCCGTACTTTTCCATAATAGACAGTAATCTAAAATGGTATGTTTTACCCGGCGCTGCATAACGCCAAAGATGATATAAGCGCAGCATCATCCAACGCGATAATCCGCGTTTTAATTCTTGGGCGCTGTTAAAGTAATATCCTTTGTATTCAAGGTTATCAATCATGTTATGCACAAATGCATTTAAACACGCAACACATTTAACATTTCCGCCTTGACCTTTTTTTCCACTAAAATGCAGTGACGATAAAAAGTTCATGTTCGACTCGTAAAATGAATCATCAATATTTGTATTTTTGGTGTCTGTTGCTGAATATTTAAACGAAAGTTTCGAGCCTTGTAATGCTTCAAGTGATTCTTTAATTTGTGGATATGGCATAGATTGGCCAACGGTTTTCAGCTCTTGTGCTAATTCGTTCATTGAAAAAACAACAGCATATTGAATACCGGACTTAAAATTTATTTTTACTATTTTACCTTTAGAAGCTAAACGGATCAGCGCACGTTCTACTTTTTCTTCTCGATCTGATGGCCAAACCAAATATTCTACGTCTTCACCATCTTTGCGTGTGCTAACAACCGCCGGCGTTATTTTTAATTCACCGTCGTACAAAATACCATCTATTTTTTCAGATATTTTGCGTGTAATTATTGTTTTTTTAGGTGCTTCTTCTAATGGTAATTTTTTATGCCCCGAACGGACAAAGCGTCCCCATAAATCATAATGGTTAAAAGTATTCGAATAAGCACGTAATCCATGAGCTGCATTTTCTATCGAAATCCGCACATCTTTATTATCTGTAAACAGTGCTAAGCTTTCATTATCAATTGCACTTTCCACCCCGTGAATTTGGCCCCTTAGTGTATCGGGCAAGTTATCTACCGAGATGTTGACCTTTCGGCTCATTGTTGTTATTTCCATTTTTATTGCGACAGCTAATAACAACACATAAAGACAAAAAAGTTAAATGTTTAAGTTAGTATAAAAGTGATCTGAGCTAAAATAAAACCTTCGGATCACTATTATACTAAGCGGATGCTAATTAACTCAATTTCAGATCATTATTTTACTAACTAGGCAGTTACAAATCTCATTTTTACTAACTCAGTGAGATTTTTGTCCATTACAAAGCTAAATTTTTAATATTTAACACGACAAATTAACTAAAAAACTAAAAGCCCTGTGGATAAGCACATATTGAGTTAGCATAGATCTGATCTGTACCTACTACAGATCAGATCTATACTAATTAAAAGCCTTCTTTTACTACAGAATCGGTGTATAACTTTATAATTTACTTAGTATAAAACTGATCTAACAGACCTTTTTTGTGCACAACTTAATGATTAACCTGTGTGTAACTATTATTTTAATTTTCAGCTTAGTAAAAAGCTGATCTGCTAGTAGATAAAGATCTGATCTTAACCAAGTATAAAGCTGATCTGCTTATTTTATTATTATTCATATAAATCATGTGTTTATGACCTTTATTTAAGCCTCTATCCTTTAATACCTTATATACTTAACCATACTTAACCTCTCTATTTATACTAAGAGATATTAAGCATGTAAAAATATTATTAGATGTCTTGTTTATAAAACACATGTCACTATAAATAGTTGTTTACAGCAAATTGAATGGACATTATACTAACAGCCTAACTTTGAGGAATTAAGTATGTCTATCAATAATAATGCGCTAAGTACCTACCGGCTTTTGAAAGCAACAGCTGAAGTTGCCGAAAAGTCACTAGAAGGACGTATACAACATTATCGCGCTCATCTTAAATCTGAAGAAAAAGAATTAAGAACTTATACGCAAAAAGCAGCTGCCGATCTGCTTGGTTGTAACAATCGTACCTTAAAAAGACGCCACGACAATGGTGATTTTGATAATTTAAATATCAAACGTGGTGCAAATGGTCATTACGCTTACACTTTGGTAAATATTTTTGCTATGGCCGATATTATGGATATTCAGCCCGATCACCGTACTGGTGATGACAAACTGCAAGTTATTGTAATTAACTCCTTAAAAGGCGGTTGTGGTAAAACAACTAGTATGGTTAATATTGCAGCAGCATTGGCAACTACAAATATTAAACGCTATCGTATTGGTATTATTGATTTAGATCCTCAAGGTTCATCATCTAGCTTTTTTCCATCGGCAGAGCCCGATCCAATTACCGTTGGCGATTTAATGCGTGATTGTATTGATTTAGACGAAGGGGAAACCTGGCCTGAATTTGTATCAAACTCATTTTTACCTACGCATATTCCAAATATTCGTGTTTTACCATCTGGTATGGATGATTTTTATTTTGAACATGAAACAGCTACTTTACTCAAAGACACCTCAAATTATGAACAAACCCGTCATTATCATAAGTTACTTGAAAAAGTAATTGACCCAGTAAAAGACGAGTTTGATGTGTTATTAATCGACACAGCTCCAACACTTAACTTTATGTTTTATAATGCGTTAATGGCATCTACAGCAATGCTAATACCGGTTCATCCAGAAGCTGTAGACTTTGATGCAAATAATAAATATTTAAAACGTTTAGGTGAGATTTATCATACAGTTGCAGCCCTAGGCCATGAAGGATGGGACTTTATGCAGTTTTTAGTAACTAACTATGTAAAAGGTAACCACTCGCAACGCGATATCGTTAAAGATGTTCGTAGTGCCTTTGGTCGCCAAGTAATGAGTTACCCAATTAACCATAGCTCAGCAATTACAGCGAGTTCGTCTTCGTTTAACACTATTTTTGATCAAAAAGCATCAGATAGTTTAGCTAGTCGCGAATCGTTAATGCGTGCGCAAGAAAATATAAAAGATGTAGTTGATGAGCTCGAAATGCTGATCCGCTCTAATTGGCAATCTACACAATCAAAACTAAATACCCCTAAGTAAGGATGTTAAACAAAAATGGCTAAAAAACGTAAAAATGACACCCGCTTAGACCCTTTTGCAACAGCGGTTGGTAGTAGTAGTCTTGATGCTTTATTAGAGCAAGCAAATGCGGGCGATGTAATTCGTATGCCAGCGCCAAGCGATCCTAGCAGAGAAATTACCCTAGTTTGTAAAGTGATTTCCCATAGTGACATTGAGTCAACAACCCAGGTATATGGCAAAAACCGCCGTGTACAGTCGCTGTTAAATGAAAAGTCGGTATCCGATATTCTACCGGCAATAAAAGAAGATGGCCGTAATCAACACCCGGCACTTCTTTGGGATCAAGGCGATACAAGCTTAGTACTTGCGGGATCACGCCGCCGTAAAGCCTGCATTTTGGGTAATGCCGATTATTTAGTGTTGAGCTCTAGCGACTTTACTGATCAAGATGCAAAAATTTTAGCTGTTTCGTCTGATCAATACATAGCACCTAGCTTGTGGGAACTTGGACAAGCTTATCAAAACACTAAAAATGAATTAATTGAGCAAGGTAAAAAAGGCTCTTACCGTGAAATTGCAGTTATTGAAGGCGTATCGCATACCGCGGTTGCCGATGCAATAAAAGCATTCGAGCAAATCCCTGCAGATGTTGTTGCACTTTACCCTACAGCTAATCATGTTGGCCGTGAAGTGGCTAAAAAGCTGATTAGCGCAAAGGAGCGCGACCAAGCAGCCTTTAACTTGCTAGTTGCTGACATTGCTAACCATGAAGACATAAACGCAGCAGCAAGCGATGACAAGCGTGCAATGGCCATTACTAAGTATTTAACTACCGAGCCACAAATAGCCGTTAAACGTGAAGTTGTGCTTGAGAGTAACTTTGTTTCAGTACAGCGCAGTTTAAAAAATGGTGATGTTTCAGTAAAAATAAACAATAAAGTTATGACAGACAAACGCTTAGAACAACTTACTAAGCTATTAGCTGCATTTAACTAGTTAGTAAAATAATGATCTATAAGGGTGTTAGCTTAGTTAAATATTGATCTGTACACCCTTTAAGTTAGTAAAAAACTGATCCCATATAGCAAAATTTAAGCATAAAAGAGTTACTTGCCTATTTTAGATCAGCTTTTTACTAACTAAATTACCTTTTTATCTTAGATCCTACCTGTTTTGCGCTTTGTTAGTATAAAGCTGATCTGTAAACCCCCTCCTTGTGTTAGTAAGTTGTTTTTAACTTGTGAGTTAGCTGTGTGTTTTATTTTAAATAAATAATAATTAGCGCATTATTTAGCTATAAAGCAATTTTTTACTAAGCGCTCAGCTCCAACCAGTTTATTTAACGTTAATATTGCTTTAGCTCAGAGCATATAAGGCATATACTAAAAAAATTGTTTTTAAAATTTAATACTTTGAGTGACATGTCTGCTAACTTATCTAAAACTGATCTAATGGCTATTTTTGAAGAAATTAAAAATGAGCAGGCTACCCAGTTTCCTCTTTCTGAACGCTTCATTAAAAAATTGTTTAAGCCCGCCGTATTGGCTAAAGGTAAAGCGTATTATAAAAACGGCCAAATTAGCTGGTTAGAGCATAATAGCGATTTTTCAGTTGTGGATTCAACAGTACGTGGCGACAAAGGTATTTCGTTTAATCAACGTATTGAGATCAGTAAAGTACCTACTGGTTATTCGGTAGATACTCACTGTACCTGTAACGTTAAAACAAAATGCCGCCACTTAGCTGCTATTTTGCTCAAACTTAAAATAGAACACTCGGGTGAGTACGGCGAAGACTACTTTATTAATGATTGGTTTACTGAACTCGGAGCACTTAAAAACAGTACCGAACAACCGCCTTCACAAGTGCTTTTATTTGTATTAGATGTAGAAAACAATAAAGTGTTTTTAACGCCCAAAATAGCTAATTACGATGAAAATCAAAGCTATGCCTTAGGCCGTAACCTTACCGAGCAACAGCTAAACAGCTTTGTAACTCCTAGCGATTTATTAGAAAGCGACTTTAGATTATTTAGCTGGATACGTTCACAAAATGCAGTAGGTAATATTGAGCTTAAAGGGCAATGGGGTTTTAACGCACTGCAACAGCTTATAGCAACTGAAAGATTGTTTTTACAACGATCACGCGTATCAATTAAAGCGCAAACAGGGCAAGCGTTAAGCTTTAGTTGGCAACAAGTAAAAGATCTAACCCAATTAAAAGTTAATTTAGAAAACAGCAAAAATTGGACACTAATTAAAACAACGCCACCTACTTATTTAGATCTCGATACTTATAAAGTAGGACGCATTCGCACCCCTTTAAGTGCAGACGAAATTGCTCATTTACAAACAATTCCAGCATTACACGACACTAATTTTGACCGTATTTATAAACAACTCGCCGATAACTTTGGCTCAGGTGTTATTCCGCACCCCACTAATGAAAAAAACAATACTTCAAAACTCTCAAGTAATGCGGTTTTAAAAGTAACAATGTCGGCGGAAGGATTAACGCTTTCGTTATTGTTTAAATATAAAAATAAAAATTATTTGGCAGGCACAGCGCCAGAAACCCTAGTAAATAGTGCTTTTGAAAACACCGTAAAAAACGAGCTAATAAACTTAGGTTTCGATTTTTGTAAAGGGGGTTTACAAAGTGAGTTTATTTTTAATAAACAATCGCCAATTCACTTACACTGGTTAGTGTATGAGGTGTTTCCTAGCTTTGTTCAACGAGGCTGGAAAGTATCGGTTAGTAAAGTAAATGCTGTTAACCCACAAAGCCAAGTAGCTTTGCATGTACACCGTACTGCGGGGCATCAAATGCAGTGCAAAATTATATTAAACGATGCTAAAGCTACATTATTATTTAATCAAACAGATGCTCATTATGAATCGTTAAATCGTCAAAGTGAGTTGTTTTATTACTACCCAATAGGTCGTGAGTTTGGCGCTATAAATAAAGCAGCGTTGCATTTGTTAAATGAGTTTAAACAACGATTTGAATTTATAAAAACCAGAGATGAATTTAATATTCCGCTTTCATACTTGCCTGAACTGGTAAGTCATACCGCTATAAATGTTGAACTACACGACGAGTCATTGTCACGTTATTTAGAAGAGCTAAATAGTAATGACCAGTCGCGCCCCACTACGCTTATACAAGGGTTAAATGACTCAGTTGTATTGCGCGAGTATCAGCAGCAAGGCGTTGCGTGGTTAAACTTTTTAAAACGCCATCAGCTTGGCGGAATTTTAGCAGACGACATGGGATTAGGTAAAACTCTGCAAGTTATTGCCTATCTAACAAGTAGTTATAATAATGCGCAAGCAGGCCCTACACTCATTGTGTGCCCTACAAGCCTAGTAAGCAATTGGGAAAAAGAAATAACCAAGTTTGCTAAAAACTTAAAAGTAACCACTATTTTTGGTGCCCAGCGTAATGAGTTATTACAAAATGTAGCGCAAGCACAATGTATATTAACTACTTATCCGCTACTTAAACGCGATATTGCGTATTATTCACCACTTTATTTTGAAAATATTATACTCGACGAAGCGCAATATATTAAAAACGATACCGCGCAGGTATCGCGTTTAGTGAAGCGCCTTAATGCCGACTTTAAGCTTTGCTTAAGTGGTACGCCAATAGAGAACAACTTATTCGAGCTTAAATCATTACTTGATTTTGCTATGCCGTCATTACTTGGCTCGCAAACGCATTTTAAAACTCACTTCCAAACGCCAATTGAGCGTGAGAGCAATGCAGAGCGAGCACAGCAACTTAAAGACTTAATTATGCCGTTTATATTACGCCGTACTAAAGCGCAAGTTGCACAAGAGTTACCGCTAAAAACAGAGTTAATTAAAGAGTTTGAATTTGAGCCAAAACAAAAAGAAATGTACCACAGTATTACTCAGGCATTAGAAGAAAAACTAACTGATCTGTTTTCTGAACAAGGTATGCAAAAAAGTAAACTCGCCTTTTTAGAAGCGCTGTTAAAATTAAGGCAAATTTGTTGTCACCCTAAATTAATAGAGCCAACAACTCAGGCTGGCAGTGCAAAACTAGAATGGCTAAGTAATCGCTTACCGCTAATGCTAAGCTTAGGTAGAAAAGTAATTATATTTAGTCAGTTTACTTCTGCGCTCGATCTTATTGCTGAACGCCTAAAAGAAATAAATATAAACTTTAGTTTACTTACCGGACAAACGCGCCAGCGCGATAAAGTGATTGATGAGTTTACCAGTGGTGCAACATCGGTGTTTTTAATTAGTTTAAAAGCCGGTGGTACGGGGCTTAATTTAACGCAAGCCGACACAGTAATTCATTACGATCCTTGGTGGAACCCAGCAGTAGAAAAACAAGCGACAGATCGTGCTTATCGTATTGGCCAAACTAATCCTGTGTTTGTGTATAAACTTATTATGGCAAATTCAATTGAAGAAAAAGTATTTAAAATGCAACAAGATAAACAAGCTCTTGTAGATGCATTATTTACCGAAAAATCAATGAGTTTTACCCAGTTTGACGAGCAACAAATGCTCTCTTTAATTAAAGATTAAAAATGTCTGTAAATATTCAGATCTTTTTTGAACTTAATTAAATATGCAGCGTCTACTATTATGCTAGCGGTTAAATTGCAGTTTAACCAAGCATTATGTTGATTTCCCATTTAGTTACTTAAATAAGTAATGATTTAGCCAGCCCACTTTAGGGCTGGCTTTTTTTATGCCTTTTTTACACGGCTGCTTTACACAAAACTTAAGTTTAATTTTTTTATACTTTTTTGAACTTAATTAAATATGCAGCGTCTACTATTTTGCTAGCGGTTGAATTGCAGTTCAACCAAGTTTCATGTTGATCCCCCTATTTAGTTACTAAATTTAGTAATGATTAAGCCAACTCGTTTGAGTTGGCTTTTTTTTTGCAAAAAATTACTTAGTAGCCCTCTTAAACAACATATAAATAAATTTAAATTATTATTGAACTAAATACTCAACTTGCCGTCTACTATTATGCTTGTGATTACATTGCAGTTAATTCAAGTTTCATGTTGATCCCCCTATTTAGTTACTAAGTTTAGTAATGATTGAGCCAGCTCGTTTGAGTTGGCTTTTTTTTGCAAAAAATTTACTTAGTAGCCTTCTTAAACGACATATAAATAAATTTAAATTATTGTTGAACTAAATATTCAATTTGCCGTCTACTATTATGCTTGTGATGAATTGTTGTTAACGCAAGTTTCATGTTGATTTCCCTATTTGGTTACTAGTTTTAGTAATGTTAGGCCAACCTTTTATAGGTTGGCTTTTTTTATGCCTTTAATTTATATCCCGCCCCTACTGCTATCGATAGTTATTCGTTATGATGGCATGTCTCTAAATTTAATAAGTTTATTTTATGTTTTCTCAGTTATTAACTAGCATTGATTGGCTAAGTGTAGGCGTAGGCGTTACCGCAGGTGGCGTAATTTGTAGCCTAGTATCTGCATCGCTTAGTAAAAAATTAAAACAACAACTTAGTGAGCAGCAACAGCAGTTGTCGTTATTGCAAAGTCAGTTTGAGAGCAAAACCCTGCAATACACCCAGTTAGCGGATGACCACGAACTTTTAGAGCATACCCATCAAGAGCAACGCGACCAAGCGCAGCACTTTAAAACCCGCTTTACCGAACAAGAAAAACAAAGCCAGCAATATAATCAGTTTTGGCAAAAAGCCGAAGCCGAGCTAAGTGCACTGCGCAAACAATATAGCCAACGCGATGTAGAGCTAAATAATATACGCACTACGCTTGAGCAAAAACAACAACACTTTAGCGAACAACTTGCGCAAATAGAGCAAAGCAAAGAGATGCTTAAAAAAGAGTTCGAAAACTTAGCGAATCAAATTTTAGAAGAAAAGTCTCAAAAGTTTAAAGTGCTCAATCAAGAAAGCATTGAGCAACTATTAAAACCAGTGCAAGGCGAGCTAAAAGGCTTTCGCGACAAAATGGAGTCAATCCATGTTGAAGACTTAAAACAACGCGCCGCGCTTAAAACCGAGTTATTACATTTACAAGCAAAAAGCCAAGCCATAACCGAGCAAGCCGACAGGCTCAGTAACGCTCTACAAGGGCAAAAGAAAACCCAAGGCAATTGGGGCGAGTTAATGCTAGAAAACGTGCTCGACAGCGCAGGCTTACGCGCAGGCGTAGATTATAAACGCGAGGTGTCGTTTAACACCGAAGATGGCCGCTTACGCCCCGATGTAGTTGTTTATTTACCCCAAGGTCGCCATTTAGTTATTGACGCTAAAACTTCGTTAAACGCCTACACACGCTATGTTAACGCCGATAACGAGCTAGCAGCACAGCAAGCTATTAAAGAGCACGTTGAGGCTGTTAAGGCGCGTATAAACGAGCTTGCGAGTAAATCGTACGACCGTCTACCTGGGCTTAACTCGCCAGAAGTAGTGGTGATGTTTGTACCAATAGAATCAGCCTTTGTTGAAGCGCTTAAATACCAAAGTGATATTTACCAGCAAGCAATTGAAAAAAATATTCTAGTGGCAACCCCCACTACCTTGCTCACTAGTTTAAATATAGTTAAACAGCTATGGCGCTTTGAAGAACAAACTAAATACTCAAAAGAATTGGCAGCCCGAGCCGAGCGTTTTTATAACAAGCTCAATGGCTTTTTAACCAGCATGGAAGGGGTTGGCAAACAGCTCGATCGTGCTAAAGAAAGCTACGACAAAGCGTTTTCGCAGCTTTACCGAGGTAAAGGTAACTTAATTAAACAGGCAAGCGAGTTTAAAGAGCTGGGTGTATCGGTACAAAAAGAATTACCAGCAGAGAGCGTTGAACGTGCAAATTTAGAATTAGATTAACTGCGTAGCTAAAGGATTAGGTATTTAAAAACGGTAACCTTCATTACACAGCTAATGCCTACTTTTAATTAACATGGCGTATTAATTCCGTTTTTAAGCTTAATCCCTTAATAACGCGATAAACGCTCAGATCCTATTTTGCTTATTTGCTAAAGTAGCGGGGTCAGTATTTATTTAATAACCCCCCCCTAGGAAACACGATGAAAATAATTAAAACCTCAGCACTGTTAGTTGCCATTCTGGCGGGTATAACCATACAAGGGTGTTCTATGACATCAAATACATCACCATCAACAACAGGTAATGCAGTTACACCTATTAGTAACCCGCTTACTCTTGAGCAAATTTATAAAGATAAATACTTTAAAGCACAGCGTAGTACTTACTTTAAATGGTTAGACGATGGCACTGGCTACACAGTACTTGAGCAACGTGAAGCCGATAAAAAAGTAGGCGTTAAAGCTGACGACGAGAAAGAGCACGGTGTAAAAGGCAACGACATTGTATTTTACAACGCCGATGGCACAGGGCGAAAAGTACTGGTTGCTTTTGAAAAGTTACTGCCAGAGGGCGCAGATGAAGCGTTTGCAATTGAGAGTTATCAATTTTCTAAAGATGGCCAGTGGCTCATGGTATTTACCAACAGTGAGCAAGTATGGCGTTCGCGCAGCCGAGGGGATTTTTGGTTACTTAACTTAAATACGAATAAACTCTCGCAGTTGGGCGGCGAAAACCCTGAGCCCAAAAAGCTTATGTTTGCTAAGTTCTCCCCCGACAGCTCAAAAGTAGCGTATGTGCGCGATAATAATATTTATATGCAAGCAGTTGGCAGCAATACCGTTAGCGCATTAACAACCGATGGCAGCGCTACCACAGTTAATGGTAATTTCGATTGGGTATACGAAGAAGAGTTTTCTATTCGTGATGGCTTTAGTTGGAGCCCAGATAATAAATCAATCGCGTATTGGCAGCTCGATACTAGCGGCGTTAAATACTTTACCATGATCAACAACACCAAAGCGCTCTACCCTAGCCTTACTGAATTTCCATACCCTAAAGCGGGCGAAACTAACTCAGCTGTACGCGTAGGCGTAGTGAGCCTGAGTGACAAGCAAACCCGGTGGGCTAAACTTGAGGGCGATAACCGCGATCGTTACATACCACGCATTAGCTGGGCAGGCGATGGTGAGTCGTTACTTATCCAAGACTTAAACCGCCCACAAAACCATAATAATTTATGGTTATTTAATTGGCAAAAGCAGCAGCTAACTAAAATACTGGCAGAAAAAGACGATGCGTTTATTGAATGGTTTTATAGTGCTAATTGGTCAAAAAGTGGTGAGTTTTTTATTTGGCACAGCGAACGCGACGGCTGGCGTCATTTATATCGCATATCGCGCGATGGCAAAAAAATTATCGACCTAACCCCTGGCGATTACGACATTGTTGATATGCTTGCAATCAACGAAGACAAAAACGTATTGTATTTTAGTGCATCACCAGATGATGCAGCTCAGCGCTATTTGTATCGCACAGCAATAGATGGCAGCAGTAAACCAGTACGAGTAACACCTGAGCAGTTTAACGGCTCCAACAGTTACTACGTGTCAAAGGATGCTTCTTGGGCCATGCACACCTATTCTAAATTTAATCAGCCGGCCGTTAAGCAAATTATTAAGGTGAGCGATCACAGTAATGTAAAAACCTTGGTCGAAAACAGCGAGCTGAAACAAAAATTAGCAGAGCAAAGTTTACCAAACCATGAGTTTTTTAAAGTAGCCGCGCGTGATGGCACCGAGCTTGATGGTTATATTATGTTTCCTGCGGATATGGATCTAAATAAAAAGTACCCAATCGTATTTTATGTTTATGGCGAACCTTGGGGATCAACCGTACAAGATCGCTTTGAAGGTAATAGCTATTTATACAAATCGTTATTAACTCAAAAAGGCTTTATTGTTGCATCAGTTGATAACCGTGGTACACGCGCACCAAAAGGCCGAGATTGGCGCAAATCTATTTATAAAAAAATAGGCTCAATTACAGTGCAAGACCAAGTTGACGCGCTCGACGCGATGGCTAAACGCTGGGATGTAATAGACACAGAGCGGGTTGGCGTATGGGGACACTCTGGCGGCGGCAGCTCTACACTTAATTTATTATTTCGTCACGGCGACAAATTTAAAGTAGGTATTGCTTCAGCACCTGTGCCTGATATACGTTTATATGACACTATTTATCAAGAGCGTTATTCGGGTAACCCAAACACCGACCCACAAAGCTATGATAATACCTCGCCAATTAGTTTTGCTAAAAACCTTAGCGGCAAATTATTACTGATCCACGGTACTGGCGACGATAACGTACACTATCAGGGGTCTGAGCGTTTAATTGACGAGCTTGTTAAGCATAATAAACAATTTGAGTTTTTTGCTTATCCTAATCGTTCACACAGCCTAAAAGAAGGCAAAGGAACGGCTTTGCATTACCACACTATGATGGCCGAATTTTTTGAGAAAAACTTACTAAAATAATGTCTAATTAATTATTAAAAACTAAAAAAGCCACAATTTTTAATTGTGGCTTTTTTGTGCAAACTGTAATGGGGGTTTACAGTTCTTTATAGGTACTAAACAGTTTCACAAACTATGCCACAACAGTTAAAACTGCTCGTCGTATTGACTAATGTGCTTGTACACACCTGTGGTGGTGTTTGTGGTAATAAATTCAATGTTGTATTTATGAAATGCATCACCCATTTCCATACCTGGTGTGCCTAGTGGCATTGCGGGTACGGTTAAACCGATAATATGCGCTGGGTGTTTTTCTGATAAAAATTGTTTAATAAATTTAGCCGGTACGTGGCCTTCAAACACAAAACCGTTGGCCGACACAGCTGTATGGCATGAGCGCTGGTTAGGCTTTATTTGATATTGCGATTTTATTAATCCCATATCGTCTGCATCAATGGCTTTTGTATTAATGTCGCTTTGATTTATATGCTCAATCCAGCCTTTGCAACAGCCACAGTTTTTATCTTTATAAACAGTAAGCTTTAACTCCTGTTTTTTGGGACTATCGGCTGAGCTAGTTGCTTTATGTACTTGCGGTGATTGCTCAGAGCACGCCCCCATAAGAGGCAGTGCTAGTGCTAAAAGCACGCTTGAGGTGATTTTAATTATACGCATAATTAACGCCTTAATTTGACCAATGAATATGAGTTATTTTCCAGCCTGAATCGGTATTTTTTAAGGTGATTGACTCCATACCTGTGGCGCTTATTTCTTTACCTTTATAGTTGCCATGGTTTTTGCTTCTTGATACCGAGTAAGCCATATCACCATTAATAAACACTTGGTGCTCTAATAGGTCGCTGTTAATTGCACTTAGGTATTTCATGTCAGCTAACATGTGGTGGTTAGCGTATTCATCGGCTGAGCGCTCAACGCCGCCACCTTCAAAAATAATCACATCATCGGCTAGTAATTGTCGAGCAGTTACTTTATCGCCTTGCTTAAGCGCAGTATGAAACGAGCTAACAACTTTTGCTGCAGCACTGCTTACATTAACAAATAAAGCTGATTTTTTTGCGTGCTCTTCATCACCATGCGCGTTTACAGTAAAAGAGCTTGTTGCAGTAAATAACAGCGCTGAGATCAATCCAAATTTAGGGTGTTTTATTAACATGTTTTTCTCTTTATAAGATAAATTATACGGGCGGCCCAACGAGCGTGGTAAATACACTGGTGGTTAGTAATACACACACGGCAATAAGCATTTCAACAGAAATAGAACGCTTTAAAGTAACAACATGATGTTGCTGTGTAATTTGCGGAACTAAACGTAGTTTATGCCAAGCACCCAGTAGTAACATAGCACTCACTAACAACAGTTTTAACATTATTAGCTGGCCATAATTTGAAGTAAATAATACAGAAAATGAATTTAAGTATTGCCATAATAAGGTTATACCAGATATGAGCAGTACCGCTATGATAATAATTGCTAGCTGTCCAAAGCGTTCCATTAAATGTTTTATCGTATTTAACGATAGCAGTTGGCAACTTTTATAAAGAGGCCATAGTGAGCCAATCCAACTAGCAATGGCAATTAAGTGCAGTGTTAATATACTTTTAATTAATAGGCCTTTTTCGGCGCTGTGGCCGGTTAAGGTAAAGCTATAGGTAAGGATAATAAGTGCTAATAGTGTAATAACAAAATTAGCCACGTTAGCTGAGTTTGAATGGGTGCGCCAAGTGCACACCGCAAACAAGGCAATTATAAATGCAGGCACTCTCATACTTACCTGCTCACCAATTACTGATTGCCAAATTATATCCAGCATGAAGGGGTCTATCATGCCAGCAAAACCAGATTCAGCCATGGCCCCCGCTTCAATTGGTATTTGTAATATTGCACCAATAAAGCCCACCATAACAAGGGTGATTTGCCAGCGCTTTAAATACCGATTAAAACAGCTTAATTGTGTATCTGGCGTTGTACTCTCATTATTAAGTAAGCGCATTAGCAAGCAGCCCGCAAGGGCTGCAATAGCTAAATAGCTTACTATCTTTAATAATAGTAACAGCACTGACCAATCACTTAATTGCATTATATGACTACCTAATGATTATGTTGTTTATGGCTAGCCGCCATGTTTTTCATTTTAGAATGTGTGTCGCTGGCGTGCAGCATAAAGTCAAAATTGCCTGACATTTTGTGGCCATCGCCACCAAGCGCTATCCATTTAACTGTGTAATTACCTTGTTCAAGCTTGGGTAACGGCCAGCTAAAGTTGCTATTAGCTTTTGCACTGGGTTTAAAGTTAAAATCTACTTGCTTGTTTGCAGCATCACTTAAGAGTACTTTGGCAAGTTGTACTTCGCCGCTAAACGTTAACGTAAGTTGCTCTGGACTTTGCATTAGCATCGCACTATTTTGTGGTGTTGATTGCTTTAGCGAAATATGAGCTGATGCCGAAAAGCTTAAAGCTAAGCCTAAAATTGCCGCAATAGTTATAAATTTCATAATTACCTCTTATTTTTAAATATTAAAACCAAAATTTTATACCGGCAACAAACTCAGTGTCGTTGCTGCTTTGCTCGTTTAGCTTGGCGTAATCTGCTGTGCTACCAAATTTATTAGTCCACTCTACACCTACATAAGGTGCAAATTGGCGAGTAAATTCATAACGAACCCTAACGCCAATAGCAGTACTAGATAGCCCACTGCCTAGCTCATTTTGTTCATCGTCTTTACCATAAAATGTTATTTCAGCACGAGGCTGTATAATGAGCCTTTGTGTTAAAAGCAGCTCATATTCAGCTTCTGCTGTAAATGCTGTGTTTCCGCTCTCACCTACATACGCTGTCATATCAAGCTCAAACCAATAAGGTGCTAAGCCTTGAATACCAAACGCTAACCATTGACGGTTTTTGCCCTCTTTATAATAATCGTAGCGAATACCAACTTGCGTATCCCAGTAAGCCGAAATTGCATGGCCCCATAAAATATCAGTCTGATTTTCTTCAAGCTTGCCATCACTAACATCACCCTCGGTTTTTATCACTAATCGATTAAAGGTGGTGCCGTACCAAGCTTGTAAATCGAAAACAGCAGCATCGGCTTGTTCGTTATACTCAAGGCGATCACCTAAAATAGCGTAAAACTTATGCTCATCCGCAAGGGTTAAGCGCTCGCCATCAGCTAAAGCATATGGCCCTTGCGTTAAGGTTGTGCCATTAGCATAAGCGTGTGGATCGCGAGCATTTTTAGGGGCATCGCCGCCTTGCGGCTGCATTTTATCGCCCGCCATATCGCCAGACATGTCGCCCATTTCAGTTTGAGCAAACACATGCAGGCTCAATAACGGTGCGCTAATTAATAGTGCACTAGTAAGTACAGTTGATAAGGTTAAATTTCTCATGATACAACCACCTCTCTAAACATACCTGCATCCATATGAAACAGTAAATGACAATGCCAAGCCCAACGACCAACATCATGTGGCGTAGTTAAAAAGCTAATTCTTTGGGCGGGCTGTACCATAATGGTATGGCGGCGAACTAACACATCACCTTGATCGTTCTCCAAGTCGCTCCACATACCATGTAAATGCATAGGGTGTGTCATCATGGTATCGTTTTGTAAAATAACTCGTACCCGCTGATTATGCTTCATATGCACAGGGGTACTTTTACCAAACTCTAAGCCATCAAAAGACCAGCTGTAGCGTTCCATGTTGCCGGTTAAATGCAGCTCAATTTCGGCTTCGGGTGCTTGGTGGTCAACTATGCCATCAAGAGAGCGTAAATCTGCAAGTGTTAAAACTCGACGGCCGTTATTGCGCAGCCCAATACCAGGATCGTCTAAGTTTGTGCGTGGCGTATCAACGCGCATATCAACTGAGGCGCCATATTCTGTTTTAGCGTGGCGAACTTTCTGACTTGGAACAGCCAGTGGGTTTTTACCCATATTATGCTTACTATGGTCCATTGCCATTGCACCGTGGTCCATTGTGCTATGATCCATTGCCCCCTGATCCATACTGGTTTTGTCCATGCTAGCGTGGCCCATAGCGCTGTGATCCATTCCAGGCATAGCAGAGTGATCCATATTGCCCATCATATCCCGCATTGCTAACCACTCAACGGGGTCAAGTGCAGGCACTGGCGCATCAATATTAGCAGCGACAGACAAAGTCCCTTTGGCATAACCTGAGCGGTCCATGCTTTGTGCAAAAATTGTGTATGCGTCATTTTTAGGCTCAACAACCACATCGTAGGTTTCACCTGGACCAAAGCGAAACTCATCTACGGTAACGGGTTCAACATTTTGTCCATCTGCTTGTACCACAGTTAATTTTAACTCTGGGATACGTACATCAAAAAAGGTGTTACTTGAGCCATTAATAAATCTTAAACGTACTTTTTCGCCCGCTTTAAACAGCCCACGCCAATTAGCCATTGGCGCAGTACCATTCATTAAATAGGTCATTGCCGAAGCCGATAAATCAGCTAAATCGGTTGGACTCATTCGCATCTGGTTCCACATTTCACGTCGTTGAAGTGCATTAGCAACGCCGCTTGTTGCTATGTCATCAAAAAACTCAGGTACAGTGGGCTGATTAAAGTTAAACACATCCCCCTGAATTTTTAATTTACGGAATAACTCCATAGGATCATCATCAGTCCAATCAGAGAGTTGAATAATATGTTCATTATCTGCGCTGATAACATCTTGCTCACGAGGCTCAATAATTAACGCCCCATACATACCAGTCATTTCTTGAAAGCCACTGTGTGAGTGATACCAATAAGTACCGCTTTGTTGTAACTTAAATTTATAAACAAATGTTTCGCCAGGCATAATGCCTTTAAAGCTAATGCCCGGTACACCATCCATTTGATACGGTAAAATAATACCGTGCCAGTGAATAGAGCTAGGTACCGCTAAATTGTTGGTAACGCGAATGGTCACATCGTCACCTTCTTTAAGGCGTAATGTTGGCGCGGGAATAGAGCCATTAATGGTGGTTGCCATACGCACTACACCGGTAAAGTTTACTGGGGACTCATCAATAACCAGGTCAATAACTTTACCGCTCAACTCAGGCACAGTACCTGTTAATGTTGAAGCCGCTAAAGATGATGCTGCATGTAAAACAGTTGGAAAAGCTGCCAGCACACCGCCTGCAATTAATCCTTGAACAAAACGCCTACGTGGCTTTGAAATGTGCTGTAATGACTCTTTAAAACCCATTTTATTACACCTGAATAGCAAAATATGCATTGAGTATAATATTTAAACCTGACATCGACATGACGCGAACATTACAAAGTTGTAATCTTAATGTCATGTTGCTGTTGTAGCGCATATGGCATAGTGCTGTTTAAGTGATAACTAAAATTATAATAAAAGTAACAAAGGAATTATATGCGCTTACTAATCGTTGAAGACGAGATTAAAACCGGTGATTACTTAAAACAGGGCTTAACCGAAGCCGGCTTTCAGGTTTGTTTGGCGCGCAATGGCCTTGACGGTCACCATTTAGCAATGACCGAATTATTTGATGTGATTATATTAGATATAATGTTGCCCGATGTATCTGGCTGGCGAATTTTAGAGTCGGTACGAGAAGCCAAAAACGACACGCCAGTATTATTTTTATCGGCTCGCGATAGTGTTGATGACAGAGTAAAAGGGCTTGAACTTGGCGCAGATGATTACTTAATAAAACCGTTTGCTTTTTCAGAAGTACTTGCTCGCGTGCGTACGCTTATTCGCCGTGGTGGCGTACAAAAAGTGGCCGACATACTCACAATTGCAGACTTAGAAATGGATATACCAAAGCGTAAAATACAGCGAGCAGGCAAGCGTATTTTGCTCAGTAATAAAGAGTTTAGCTTATTAGAGCTACTACTGCGCCGAGAAGGCGAAGTGCTATCTCGCTCACTTATAGCGTCGCAAGTATGGGATATGAACTTTGAAAGTGATACCAATGTAATAGATGTTGCGATTAGACGCCTGCGGGGCAAGGTTGACGATGAGTATAGTATTAAACTTATTCATACAGTGCGCGGTATGGGCTATAAATTAGAGGTCGAAAATGCCCAAAATTAACGCTCGACCAATGTCGTTGACCATGCGGGTGGTATTGTTTATTGCTGTTACTGTAATAGCCTGTTTAACCTTAGTCGCGTCATTAATTAACTCCTCCATTGAGCATCACTTTATTGAGCAAGACAGTGGGGAGTTAAAGGTTATTAGCCAGTCAGTTGCAGCTGTTTTAGCCCAGCATCATAGCTCAAGTGAACCTTTAGGGCAGGCATTATCTAAAGCTGTGGCAGGGCATCATGGTGTTTATTATCAAGTAAATAGCCAGCAAGGAGCCTTAATTTACCAAAGTTCAGGTCGCGATTTTACTAAGCAGATTATGAGTGCGCCATCGGCGCTTGGTTTTAATCGCGATAACATAGTGCATTGGCAAGCCAATGATCATACCTATCGCGCATTAGTTAGCGACTTTAACGTGCAGCAACAGCATTATAAAATTACCGCCGCCATTGATATGAGTTTTCATAAACATTTTTTGCGCCAATTTAAACAAAGCCTATGGGTGATTATGTTTGGCTCAGCTGTGCTCATTTTACTCGTTGCTTGGTTTGCGGTACATCAGGGGTTAAATCCACTGCGTGGCTTAAGCAAAAAAATATATGACATTCAAACCCATAAAATGGATGTTAGGTTAGATGAAAGTAAAGTGCCAATTGAGCTGGTGAATATGGTGCATTCATTTAATGCCATGCTGGATAGATTACAAGATGAGTTTATGCGTTTATCAAATTTTTCTACCGATATAGCCCACGAACTGCGTACCCCGCTTACTAATATTATTACTCAAACACAAGTTGGCTTAACAAAACAGCGCGACCTTGTGCAATACCAAGAACTGTTGTTTTCAAACCTTGAAGAACTAGAGCGACTAACAAAAATGGTGAGTGATATGCTGTGGTTGGCAAAAACTCAAAATGGACTGATAAAAGCACAACAACAAGTATTACAAAGTGATGAAGAAATAGACGCGTTACTAGAATACTTTGATGCGGTAGCAGAAGATGCCAATATTACCTTTATTAAACAAGGTAGTAATGTTGAGTTTTATTGTGAACAATTACACTTTAGGCAGTTGTTATCTAATTTATTATCAAATGCGATTAGGTATACCCCAGCAGGCGAATCGATAACTATTAGTAGTGAGCGCACTGGAAATGATCAAGTGTGTATTGCGGTTACCAACCCAGGCGAAAAAATAGCAGCAGAGCATTTACCCTATTTATTTGACCGATTTTATCGAGCCGATAAATCAAGGCAGCGACAAGGCAACGGCGCGGGTTTAGGACTTGCGATAGTAAAAGCGCTAGTTACAGCAAATGGGGGCAACATAGTGGTAACTTCAAACGCGAACACTCGCTTTAAGGTATTTTTTAAACACGTTAAAAGTTAAGCTTAATCCTTTTATTAGCACAGTGCCTATAGCGTAAAATGCAGTGTTAATTTGTGGCTTTTGTGCAAACTGTAATGGGGGGTTTACAGTTTGCATAAGCAAAAAACGAAAGTAACCTGCGGTTGGTTTTGTTTAACAAACCACGCAGTTGTAAATTAATCAGCCTAGGGAATCTGTTACTTTGTGTTTATTGTTCATTTTCTGTCTTTATTTTTTGCACTAAAAAGTCTACTGCCGCTTTTACTTTAGGTACTAAGTAGCGCTGTTTTTGATACAGCAAATACACAGCCATATTAGCATTTTGAGTTATAGCTAACTCATGTTCAAAGTGAAGTTGTTGCAACTTACCTGAGTCTATATAAGGGGCTAACGCCCACCGAGTAGACATTAAAATACCTTCACCGTTGCACGCTTTTTTTGCTAGCCACGATCCGCTATTAGAAATAGCCACAGCAGGGCCAGATACATCATGCCATTGGCCGTCCATATTACATAACCAAGGCGTTGGCCCCGTTGGCGCTTTAAAATAAAGGCCATTATGCTGCTTTAGTTCCATCGCATTGTTAGGTGTTCCGTGTTTTTTTAAATAACAAGGTGATGCCACCGGAATAAAACCATTGTCCATTAACCTTATTGCTAGTACTCGCTCATTGGGTGCGTAACCACCGCGAATAGCAATATCAACATCGTCGCGTCCGAGTGTCGATAGCTGATCAGTTAAACTAACATCCAGCACTATTTCAGGGTATAAGGCGCTAAATTCATCTAGCAAAGGTAATAATATTTGCTCACCAAACCCCACCATAGAGCTAATACGTAAACGCCCCATTGGCGTTGTTTGATAACTGCGTACGGTTTCATTACTTTGTTCTAGTTGACTCAAAATTTGCTGTATATCGTTATAATAAATTTGCCCTACTTCTGTTAATTTAACGAGTCGGGTTGAGCGCTTTAACAGCGTAGCGCCTAAGCTTTTTTCTAAATCTGCAACGCGCCTTGATAACGACGACGGCGGCACGTTAAAAGTACTGGCTGCTTTGGTAAAGCTGCCAGTTTCGACTACTTTACTAAAATACCTAATTGCACGTAGTTGATCCAACGAGCTGCTCCATTTGTTGTTTTTAACTCAACTTTAAAATTGCCCTTGGGAATAACAAGGCTTTGAAAAGGACGTTGCTCATAAAAAACTGAAATAAAATTAATATTTTACTAAACGCAGGAGTAAGGAAAACATTAATCTCTGGTTTTTTAAATGCAAAATTTAAGCAGAAAAACGCCCTCAAATTATCATAAAGCAGGCTCTAAAATTTATGTGTTTATGATAGATTAATTTGTTTAAAAGTGACAATTATTCTATCAAAACAATGGGTAGCTTATCTGATTTTCCAGCTGTTTTTACTAAAATGATACTGTTGAAGAGTGTCAATTAAACTCGTTAGTACAGGCCCCGATTGATGGCTTCGAGAAATTAAGCATCCTACAGGCGTTAACCACCCATTGTACTCATGGGTAACAGGCAATGCGACAATATGGCCTTGGTTTATCTGCTCTTTTACTGATAGCTCAGGTACGTTTGCCCACCCCATGCCCGCATGAACTAACTCAACCAGTGTTTGGTGAGTGTTGGCATACCACAACATAGAGCTAATACCGTAACTAAACCATAACTCCTTATGTTCAGCACTGCGGTGTACACATTGTCTATAACGTTTTAAATCAGAGCCTTGCACTTTAGCTAGTTTGGCTAATTCGTGGGTCGATGATGCTACGGTTAAAAAGCGTGCTTGCCCTAGCAAGAAAAAATCCATATCCACCTTTAACTCACCGTCGGCATAAACAATACCGGCTTGCGCCCTACCCGAACGAACGAGTTGTTCTACATCAAAGGTTGAGGTGGTGATGATATCAAAGTGAGTTATTGGGTATTTATCGGCAAGCGGCATGAGAATATTTAAAAAGTCTGGGCTCATTACACTCTCATCAACAGCAATAACCATTTCATGCTCATGCTCTTTTGCTAGCGATTCTATTGTTTGATCAAAATACTTTTGTTGATGCAAAATAGACTTTGCAATTGGCAGCAAGGTTTTGCCGTTATCAGTTAATACCGGAGTGTTTTTATCACGATTGAACAGCTCTTGATTAATGGCTATTTCAAGGTTTGCAATGGCTTGACTTACCCCCGATTGAGCACGCTTTAATTTACGAGCAGCAGCTGAAAAAGATCCGGTGTCGCATACAGTGATAAATACTTTCAATTGCTCGAAGCTATACATGGTGTGTCTGAGAGTTACAGGTATTTGGCTCAGATTATCACTATTCGTGATAGCTGTTAACTTTATCTGTTTTTATTGACTGTCATAATCGCCGCTTAATAATTTCGTTATCCTTTTTTATCACCTTAGTGTTAATTGCTTTGTGTTAATCACTTAATTTTAAAGTAAGACCTTTATTGGAGAAATATAACAATGAGAGCTGTAGAGCGTGTGTTTCACTCTGTGTCATTTGAAGTAATAGCAGTAACTTTATCGATTGCCGGTTTAGCTGCTTTTACTGAGCACGATATCGCTGCATTATCAGGAACTATGATAGTTATTGCGAGTGTCGCCATGGTTTGGAATTATGCTTTTAATTGGGTTTTTGATCTTTATGTTAAAGGAGATAAAACTAAGCGTACTTTTTCAATGCGGCTATTTCACGTTATCTTATTTGAAGCGGGTTTACTGGTGTTAACTATTCCAATTATGGCTTATTTATTATCGGTGAGCTTATGGAATGCTTTTTTAATGGACTTAGGCGTGACTATTTTTATTACTATTTATGCTTTTTTATTTAACTTGAGTTACGACCATATTAGAGCCGCAGTAATTCAGCGCCGAGCTTGTAATAACCAAGTTTAGCCTGTTGGCATAACTTTGCTGAGCTCGCCTGTTTTACTTAATTTAACGTAAATTATTACCAACAAAAATAACTTCTTTAGCTGGGGTTCCCTATTAAAAAATGTAAATAGGGAGCGCTAGTACCGCCACTACCTCCTTGCCAAATAGTTTTCTATTTTTGTCTTAAAAGCAAAAGTGATTAGCATTTACCCCTATATATAAGCAAATTAAAACCAGTAATAATGTGTTTAGCTTAAATAGCCCAGTCGCAGTGTATTAAGCACTGAGGCATTAATTGCATTTTAGGTAATTAAAAAGTCCCTTCACGTTAATGATGGAAAATTTATTATGATTACTTTGCACGGTTTTGCTGCTAGCAACTATTACAACCTAGTAAAACATGTACTTTTATATAAAGAACTGCCATTTAAAGAGCACCTTATTTACGGTGGTAGTGACGAGTTACTGGCAATGAGTCCTGCGGGTAAAGTGCCAGTTATAACAACATCTCAGGGCGTTAATATTTCAGAGTCGAGTGTTATTTGCGACTATATTGAAGAGTCATACCAAGATATTCCGCTTTATCCAAAAAATAGCACCGAGCGTGCAGCAGTGCGCCAAATTATGAAAATAGCAGAGCTGTACTTTGAACTGCCAAGCAGACGCCTTATACCGTATGCGTTTAGTGGTACAAACGCGCCAGAATCGCTTAAAAATGAGGTACGCCAAGTGTTAACCCGTGGTGTTACCGCCTTGAGTCGCTTGTGTAAGTTTTCACCTTGGATTGCGGGTGAGCAGTTTACTATGGCAGATATTTACGTTTATCACGTAAACACCATAGTTAACGCTTTTGGTGCCAGCCAACTTAATTGGGATGTACTGGGTGATGTACCGGGAATGAAACAGTGGAACGACACCATGCGCCAATCTGCTATTGCGCAAAAAGTAGAGGTAGATCGGCTCGCAAACATGCCCGAGTTTATGCAAAAGGTCACAGCGCAAATTCAAGCAGCTAATGCTTAGCTATAAAACAGCCAATTCATTAACCTTATTGGTTTAACTAATTTAATAATGTGCAGGAGCAAATCCCGATGACAGACAAAAATATCCAACTTACTTCAACAATCAGCGAAGACAACACACTAACGCTTGCCTTACAAAACATCGACATGCCACAACCAAGTGCCGATGAAGTGGTTATTCGCATTGAAGCTGCGCCATTAAACCCATCTGATTTAGCGGTTATGTTCAGCGCCGCTGACATGTCTACAGCAACGCAATCGGGTACTGGGCAAAGCCCAGCTATTACAGCTAATGTGCCAGCTAAGTTTATGCCAGCGCTCAAAACACGTGTTAATAAAGCAACGCCTGTAGGTAATGAAGGTGCCGGTACTGTAGTTGCTGCGGGCTCATCGCCAGCGGCACAAGCATTAATGGGTAAAATGGTTGCTGTAATTGGCGGCGGAACGTACCGTCAATATCACTGCGTTAATGTACAAAGTTGCTTAGAGTTAAAAGAAGGCACTACCGCTAAGCAAGGCGCATCGTCTTTTGTTAACCCGCTTACAGCACTAGCTATGGTAGAAACCATGCGCGCCGAAGGCCATAAAGCTATTATTCATGCGGCGGCGGCATCTAGCCTTGGGCAAATGTTAAACCGTATTTGTATTGCCGACGGTATTGATTTAGTTAATATTGTACGCAAAACAGAGCAAGAAACACTGTTACGTAACATGGGCGCAAAGTATGTGGTTAATTCTAGTAGTGAGTCGTTTCTTGAGGATTTAACCGCAGCAATTATTGCCACTGGTGCCACAATTGCGTTTGATCCAATTGGCGGTGGCCAACTAACCAGCGACATTCTTAACTGTATGGAAGCTGCTATAACTCGCGACGTAGAAGAGTATAGCGTGTATGGCTCAGATACTTTCAAGCAAGTTTATATTTATGGCGCACTTGATCGCGGCCCTATTACGCTAAATCGTAATTTTGGCTTTGCTTGGGGCGTAAATGGGTTTTTATTATTTAATGCGCTTGGTAAATTAGGCACGAATACGGTAGTGGCAATGCGTAAACGTATAGCCGATGAAATTACTACCACATTTGCCAGTAATTACACCCATGAAGTGTCGTTGTCTGAGGCGCTACAATTAGCATCAATAGCGGCTTACTCTAAACAAGCCACAGGCGAAAAATACTTAATTACACCGCAAAGCTAATTAAAACTCAGCAATAACTAATTAGTTTTTTAATACCTGAATTACAAATAGGTAAAAGCCGATACTGCAATCAGTATCGGCTTTTTATTTATGAATAATAAATATTATAAGGTGAGAATAGCAGGCTGCTATAGCCGCTCAGCTTAGTGTTTTACATAAAAACGACCGGAGAAGCCGCATTATTTAAAATAGACACCACACTCCATGCTGCAATAGCATAATCGCCCGATTTAATTGTTAAATCTAAAGCTACTTGTTCACCTTTAACTTCAATTCTGTAGTCATCTCCAGCAAAGTTAGGCACAGCATCAATATTAAATTTAGTTGCTTTTGGCCCCGCACTTGCTAGCGAAGTTGCATAAATAACATTAAAAACATAAGGAAAAATATCAATAATTTCCTTAGCTGTTCCGCTAAAAACTCTTTCTGGCTCAGTTATGTTCATTAAGCCCTCTTTGTTAAAAGGGGTTCGAGCAATAAAACCAGATGATTTTTTAGATGTTATTGTTACATCAATCGGTGTTGAACTCATAAATGAAGCGGTTTGAAGCAGGTTAAAGCCACCTGTTGCACCACCGGCAATGTATATTTTAGTATTATTTTTTATTGCTACAGCTATGGCTCTTTGGTACAAAGCTACATCTGCAAATGCCGCCGTAGATAAAACAATTAAGTGCGAGCCACCGGCTAATATTTTTTCACAATAATCGATTACAGATACCGCCGATGCAGCTTCGGCTACAAACTCAGGCTTTAAAGCCATAAACGCATCAATATCTGTGCATGGTGTACAGTTAAAGTAATCAGCAAATTGTTTGGTTCTAATTGGGTTTCTGCCTAATACCGCAACTAGCTCGTAACCAGCAAGAGAGCCACTTTTTACAGCCTGAGCAATAGTTTGGCTTAAATAACCACACCCTATTAGTGCTAACTTCTTCTTCATTTTTACTATTCCTATTTAATTATTTACCGAAATGTCCTTACTGTGTGTGGTTTTAAGCGTTAATAGCTCAGCCTTAGTACAATTACCCCTATAAAAGCGGTCGTTAGTCCTAACAGCTCTTGGCGAGTAAACGACTCTTTTAAAATAATGCGTGAGTACAAAAGAATTATTAAAATATTCATACCAGAAATAGCAGAAACCAGCCCTGTATTGCCAATTGCAAAAGCCGATATTATTGCAACCATGCCAGCCACATTCGTCAATCCAATAAGTAACCCACAAGAAAACGTTTTTACTGGCGACCAATTAGGTCGAGAGTCATTTGCGTCACTGGCCTGTTTTTTGTTACTTACTAACCAACTAATAGCAAAAAGCAAACTACCAAAACCAAACATAGAGGTGAGCGTAGCGAACGTATCGGCCTCCAGCAAAGTAGACTGCTTACCTAGTAAGTCATTAAACGAAAAGAATAATGCAGCCAGTAATCCCCATTGCGCCCCTTGTAAATTAGTAAACGAAATATCATTAGAGTAGCGAATAATATAAAGCCCACCAAAAATAATAAAAAAGCCAATTAGCTGCAGCGTTGTTAAGGTTTCTTGCCATAATAAAAAGGCAAAAACCAACACAAATAAAGGAGTTAAACCCGACAAAATACTAATAAGCGAAGCCTTTCCAACCGAAAAACCTTTATGCAAAAAAGCATTAGCGGCAAAAGAGCCAAAGCCCAACGCTAAGCCAACAGTAATATCTGCCCAGCCATACCACTTTTGATTTAACAAGGTTACACCCAAAACACTGATTATAAATCCGACAAAAAACACACCGAATAATAATAAGTTTCGATCAATTTTTTTCTGGGATGTCCATTGATACATTATTCCTCGTGCGCCAAAAAAAACCGTGGCGAGTAATGCAAAAATTATCCACATAATTAAATGATTCCTTTATAAATTAGAATGAAGTAGCCGCTCTAAGAAATGTTGCCATTAAATTGCATAGCCAACATGATCCCTTGCACCATTCTTAGCTTAAAATTGATAAGGTAATAAAGGCTTACAAAAACACCATATAAGAAAGTCGCAATATAAATAGTTTTAAGCTGTTAAACAGACAAGGCAGCCAATTTTTATTTAACGACAGAACATTGCCTGCTATTTAATTAAACGATTAATAAAATACTAGCTTAGTATATTGACCTTAATTGATTTTATAAATAAGCATAAGCTGCATAGTAAATCCCATAAATGGCATTTAAAAGGTGGGTATTTGGTTTATATAAAACATACCCCTATTGCGCTAAATAGTAATAGAGGCATGTTTTTTGGGGGCTACTGGGATTTCTTGTTACTAAACAAGATTTTGTAAGGTTGATATTTGTCGTAAACCAAATTAAATACAAATGTGTAAATAAGTATAAAGATTAAAAACCCTGCTTCTAAAATGGCAGCGCCCAGCCATGTAATATTTAAATAAAAAGCAATTGCGGGCAGTGTAATTACCACCATTCCTAGCTCAAAACCAATTGCATGGGTAATGCGTAAGGCCGAGCCTCGCTCTAAACGATTAAAGCCCATAAGCTTGTCGAACATAATGTTGTAAGCATAATTCCACACCATAGCAAATAAAGATAAACCGATACCTACAACAAGCATTTTACCTGTGTCGAATCCACTAATAGCAACCGATGTAGGTACAATTATACAAAGTACTATTACTTCAAAAAGAATTGCCTGAAATATTCGCTCAACTGTTTTCATTCTTAACTTATGCCTATTTTTTAATGACTAGGTAGCTATTTTCATCCATTATTAAGGTACTTTATAGTTACGTAGTATCTGGAAAAGCGATATGTTTAGCGTAGAACAACTGCAAGCATTTGTAACAACCGTTAATACTGGGTCATTTTCGGCTGCTGCACGGCACTTATGTAAGGCACAATCAGTAGTAAGTCAGCACATTATTAATTTAGAAATAGACTGCAATGCCACACTTTTCAAACGTACTGGTCGATACCCACAATTAACCGATGCGGGTAAAAAGTTATTACCGCAGGCTATGGCATTGCTTAATCAGCATCAGCGTTTAACTAATTCTGCGCTAACATTAAACGATCAAACGCCAAGAGAAATAACCGTCGCCTTAGACGAGGGGATCCCGCTAAGGGTTATTGCACAGGCTATTTCTGAATTTCAAATTAAGTACCCTAATGTGTCGCTTGAATTTTTAAGTGCGTCTAGCCTCGACATAATTGATATGCTAAAAAGCGAAAAGCCTTTAACAGGTATTATTTTTAGTGAATTAAATATTCCGAGCTATTTAGATTATGAATGTATTGGCTCGGTAAACTTTGATTTATACGTGGCTAAATCGCACCCATTAGCGGGTCAGGTTTGTGAAAATATGGATAACTTACGTTTGCACCGCCAGTTACTTATTCGATCACGTAATACGCTAACAAGTAGTTTTCAATTAAAAATTAGCCCCGATACTTGGTATGCAGATAACTACTTTGTATTACTTGAGCTTGCAATACAGGGTTATGGTTGGTGCTTACTACCAAACCATGTTGCAGTAGAAGCGCTTACAAATGGTGAGTTAGTAAAACTAGCGCTAGAATTTGAAGACGTAGGTTGGCTTGCTAATGTAGATATACTCCAGCATCAGCGCCATAGTAGCCTTGAGGTTTTTAAACTACTCAGAAAACTGTTACGCAACTTATTATGAACTTAATTTATTGGTAGGTTGGTTTGAGCGCAGCGAAACCCAATGAAAAAAGGCAGTGCCAATTAACATTAGCGTTTTGTATTATCGATTGACCGAAAAGTGCCAAGTGTAGGTCGGATAAGCGAAGCGCCATCCGACACAGTAAAATATCTTGCCAATTTATTATCAGCATTTTATGTTGTCGAATGGCTAGAAAGTGCCAATTGCGGACATTGGCAACTCCCGCATAAGTTGCGGATTATAGTTGACTAAAATAAGCGAAGAATGAGCGACTGCCAACTGTTAGACATCCATTTTAATGCATTTGTTAGGCTTACTATTCGAATTTTCTCAGTACTTTTTCTCTATGAAATATTATTAAGCTACCCAAGCTAGCAATACCTATTACCAGCATAATTTTTATTCTATATTCAAAAAGCGTCTTTTGCACATCGTCATTTATCTCTAAATATGCAAAGGCTTCTTCTTTTGACTCGAAAAGCTTTTTACCCTCATCGGTAGGGTGATTAGTACTCATAACTTTTTCTATAAACTGGCCATAAGCAAACTCACCAGATAGCTTTGTCATTCCAGCAATCAGGTTACCGCTAGTTTTATTGAATATTTCGTATATCTGATCCAAGTTTTCTTCAATAGAAAACGGAGATGCTTGATGTGCTAAGTTATTTCTAAGTTTTCTCAGTAAATGCAGACAATTAACTAAATCTAAAGGCAATAAGCGGCAAACGTAAGCTATATCCAACTTTGCAGACAAACTGCCAAAAGCACTTTTGCCATCAAATATTTCTTTTAATCGCTTATTGCTTGTTTTTTCCGGAACAAAAGATTTAAACATTTTATTTAGTTCTTCATCCAATAAAGAAACACCAAGCAAAACACATCCTCTGTCAGCCTCTTCCATCAGTAGCGAATATGTATGGTCAAAGAACTCTTGTGAATCAGGATGTTCTAAAAGGGAAGCCATAGTTAAATTTTCCTGAAGGCTAACGAGGCTGTAGAATAACTCCAACAGCCAAAATCAATTAAAAAACGAGCTCCTGCAATTAATTCTAAGCGTTTTTAGAGCATTAGGTAATGCATTTGGAACCCATAAAACAGGCTGTTTTCTTTAAAAAGAGTAATTCTACAGCCAAAACGCCCTGTTAATAGGCAAATTTATGTTGGCTATAATGTGAAGCGGAGCGAAACCAAGCCTGCGTAATTTTATCCAATTTAAACAGTTTGTTAGCTGCCAGTAGCTAGTTCATTTATATACCATTGCTTATGAAACTCAGTTAAATCTTCCATTTGCTTTCCAAGCACACCGATAAAGCCGCCAGTCCACGTTGAAAAAGCTTGTGAGCCATCAAGTTTGTATACATTTTGAGATAAGCTCCTTAAAGTATAAACAGGATTCTGAATACCATATTCCATACCTGTTTCCTTAAAGTAACTACCTTCAAGCATAAATTTTTGGCGACCTTTAAATGACAATACAACTCTGTGGTACTCGTTGTCTTTTAAACTCTCAGACAGCTGTAATAGGACTCTTGAAACATCCAATGGACTTTTATCTGATTGAACATCTCTAATATCAAAAACTATAATGCTTGGGTTAACAAACCATTCAAAATGGACAAAAACACTAATTCCTTCATTTCTTGGGTCTGAGGCTAATACGCCAGATAGTTTTTTTTGCAAAGTAAGGTAATTCCAACTAGCAACTAAAGCACCAATCAAAGCAAATATCATTATAAGTTTACGCATAGTATTTATCTTCCTTGAGGCAGCTAACAATTTAATAGTGCGCTCATCGCGCATATTTCTGCCGATGTCACACTCATTTTTCTACTTTATACAGTTTTAACAAATAACCTAAGGTATTACTATCACTAAGTTTTCTAAAATTTCTTAGTAACGTTAAATAGATCAATATGCGTACACAGCTCACTTTCATGAATATATTTGCAAAGAGCAATTTGACCAATCAATTAACTACGATATTTAGCCAATATCAATGACCGCTGATCGCTCTATGCTGCCACCTAAAAAATTAAGCTTTAAAACGCAGTAAGCGCATATAAAATGCGCTTACTGGGAGTAATTTACTTTAAGCTAACTTTTAAAGTTAGTGCCTAAAGCTTGATACTAGCGCGGGTATACCTGGCAGCATGCCTACCATGGCCATTACGCTGGTTAGTAGTAAAAACATGACCAGTGGAATGATCCAGCGGCTCATGCGGGTGAGTTCTTTACTTCTTTCTTTACAGCCAATAAAGCCTAAGTTGTCTAGCAATATGGTGAGTGACCAACCAAATGCTGGGTTAACTAAGCTTGAAGCAAATACTACAATAGCAGCTGATTGGGTGGTTTTACCTACGCGAGTCATTTCCATGCCGGCTTCTAGTAGTGGAATAAATACCCCTACTATTAGCGCTACACATAGCACAGGTTGCCAAATTGCAAGGTCCATAGGGTAGCCCCATACGCCGGCAATAATACAAAATAGTGCGGTTAAAATAGCGCCTGCTGGTATTGGGCGTTTAGCAATGGCTGCAGGCACTATGTAAGTGCCCCACGATGATGCAAAGTTAGCGCCGCCCAGTAGCGAGCCAAAGGTTTGCCTAACTGATGCGCTAAGCATGGTGTCGTCTATATTCATTTGTACTTTTTCGGTACGTTTTGGGTAGCTTATTTTTTGAAATACCTGATGGCCTAAAAAGTCCGGTGACCACATAGCAACAGCAAGCACTGCAAATGGCAGTACTACTACAAAGCTTTCTAGGGTAGGTAAGCCTAACATCCAGCCAGTGTCTTCGCCCCACCAGTACATAGGGTCCATGTTTGGCAGGCCCGGTGCAGTATGAAACTCAAACGGTGCGCCTAATGCAAAAGCTATTGCGCCGCCTAAAATACAGCTAAGTGGTACGGCTAACCAACGCTTTTTAAAATGCTCTAACATGGCATATAAAATTATAGTGGAAAAAATAACAATAAAGGCAATGTGGGTCATATCGATGGCTTCGGCCCATGCAAACAGCTTTTTAACTTGCGAGGTTATGCCTATAAACCCTAGGTAGAGTAAAAGCCCGCCACATACGCCTTTACTGGTTAGTTTAGCCAGTAGGGTTCCGCCTTTACTTATTGCCAAAATTAAACCAAAGGCAGCTATGAGCAAGCCAAATGCCATAGGGTGCCCCCCTGCTGCAACTACAATTGGAATTAACGGGATTAAAGGGCCATGAGTACCGGCTAAGTTAGCGGTAGGTAAAATAAAGCCTGAAAACAAAATAATAAAAAAGGCGACGATAAGTAATTCGTAACGCACGTTTTCTAAAACAAAAGCGTCGCTTAAACCCAGTGGGCTTGCAAACGTTGCGGCAATAGCGGCAACCATAACCACTTTACCTATGGTGGCAGCCATTGCAGGAATAGCGTCTTCAAATTCGAATCTGTAGTCTCTAAAGGGTAAGTTTGGGCGCCAGCGTTTAGGCTGCATAATTTGCAGCTCGTGTTCTAGGTATTCGTCTCGGCTATTAAACTCAGAGCTAGGCTTGTGTAGATTTTTATAGCTATTGGTAGCGGTTTGAGTATCCGCTCCTGGTTTGGCATCAGATGAAATATCATCTTGCGGCGTGGTATTCATGGCTTCTCCTGCAACATGGTTGCTCACTCAAAATAAAAATACAGCTTTGTTTAAAGCAAATAAAAATTGAGGCGGCAGGATAAAGCAGCTAGCAACAGATTACGATTAGTCAAAGGTCTTGTATGAAACTATTTAGTAACATTTATATACCTATAGCTGAATGTAGTATTTGATGTTAAATGTAGTTTTTATTGTTTTTAAACAGATGGTTAGCTTATTTTTATAAAGGTTAAAGTGCAATGCGTTGTTTTTTAGCACTTACAGCAATAATAAAAATTAAAATAATTTTATCTGCATTTATATTATGTTGTTTAAGAAAATAGGGCATTTAGCCATGCTTTAGCTGATAATTTAACTAAAGTTTGGTTATTGATACAAAAATAACGCAGCAAAATAATAACGTGTGGCTTTGCATCTCTCTATAATTAGTAGGCTATTGCATGCGAGCTTAATTGCTTTAACAAGGATAAAAAACAGTTTACTGTTTTTGTTAGCGCTCATCAGATAGAATCCGCCTTATGATTTTTACTTGTTAAGTATTTTCAAAACCGTAACGTTTAAATAGCGAGACCTTCTTATCCTTTTAGAAAATGATACAAAACCAATGAATGATATAACGATAGCAACCCACAACGGTACTTTTCATGCAGATGATGTTTTTAGTGTAGCTGCACTTAAGTATATTTATCCTTCTTTTAAACTTATACGCACCCGCGATATGGAGCTTATAAGCAAAGCCGATGTTGTGATTGATGTAGGTGGCGAGCATAACCCAGAGACAGGCCGTTTTGATCACCACCAACGTGGCGGTGCCGGGGCGCGTGAAAATGGTATTCCTTTTTCTTCATTTGGTTTAATTTGGCAAAAATATGGCCTTGAAATATGCCAAGGCAGCCAAGAAACAGCCAATGCAATTGACTCTGGTTTAGTCTCTACTATTGATGCAATTGACTGCGGCCATGTTGAAGGCGTTGCTAAAGGCATTAGCCTTAGCCAAACTATTTCAATGTTTAACCCAACGTGGCAAGAAGAGAGTAACTTTGATGCCTGTTTTGATGAAGCGGTTGAGTTTGCATCGCGCATTTTAACTCGCTTTATAGCTGCGGCTAACGGTGGCATTAATGCAAAAGCAATTGTTGCTAAAGCGATTGAAAATGCAGCTGATCCACGCGTAATTGTGTTAGAGCAATACACACCGTGGAAAAAAACCGTGCATGCGCTTTCTGATAAAGCATTATATATGGTTTATCCTTCGCACTCTGGCCAGTGGATTGTGCAAACTGTACCGGTTGAGCCAGGATCGTTTGAAGACCGCAAGTCACTCCCAAAACCGTGGGCTGGTTTATCTGATAAAGAATTTCAGGACGAAACTGGGCTTGAAGATGCTGTTTTTTGTCATAACGGTTTATTTATTGCTGGCGCAAAGTCGTTTGCAAGTGCGATGAAAATGGCAGCAATGGCGCTAGAAGCTTAGTAATATAGGGCTTTAAAAGTGCTAGTCGCTAAAATTAATATTTACGCGCATAAAAAAACGCTAGCAAGTTAAGCTAGCGTTTTTAATTATGCCTAAAGCTTTATTCTTTAACTGCTATGGCTATTTCTACTTCATCAGCACTTTTGTAATATTCGTAGTCGCTGCTGTAGGTACGAGTAAAACGACAGTCGTCTGAGCTAAAGTATTGCCAAATTTCGCCCCACAGGTCGATTACCGCATCGGGCATTTCACCTGTCCCGTTAAATACTAAATAACTCCCTGCCTCGGTAGTTACTTTTACTGACTTTTGATCTCCAATCGATAAGTCGTCGCAACAGGCTATTACATCAAATTCACCGGTTACATCGCTTTCATAGTTAGTGTAAACACCATACGTTTTTGTATTTTTTGTTAGCTGTTGTCCATGCTTTTCACCAAATTTTTGCCAAAGCTCCGTTATTTTTGCAGTGCCAGAGTTCATTTCATCGGCGTTACACGTTCTTACCTTTAAACCAGTTAAAGTTATACTTGGGAGTTGCTTTACTTGCATTATGACCTTCCTTACTTCAATCACTTAGCTTTAACGTAACTATAACGTAACAGAAAAACCATTATGGACTGTAACTATTTATCGTTCCTGATGAAAAACCCCGTCATTTATGTCAGGGATGTAAGTCTTTAATGCGTAGCATTAACATTACTTAGCTCTATTTTGTTGTTCTATATAGGCTGTTAATACGTCCAATGACGCGCCACCGCAAGATCCAGCAAAGTAGCTAGGCGACCAAAGCGCACCGTTCCATAAGTAGCGGTGTATTTCTGTAAACTCTTTCCTCATTAGTCTTGAGCTAACACCTTTAAGCGAATTAATTAATTTACTTAATTGTACTTTAGGAGGGTATTCAATTAACAAATGAACGTGATCTTGCTCAC
>NZ_JACJES010000023.1:0-43488 GCF_014164175.1 Pseudoalteromonas sp. SG44-5
AAATAAAATGAATTTATTACTCAGCGGCAGGTCTCAATTGATTGATTTTACTTATAACAATTAAGAGACTGAAGAAAGTCAGTTTTTTCAGCGTTTTTTTCTCAAAACAACGATAACTTTTGGTATTATGATCATACTTTAAAAGCTCAAAGGTTAACTACTCATGTCAGGCCCGCGTTTATACACAGAAGAAGAAGCAACTCATCAAGCGTACGATATTTTTTTAGAATTGGCACCAAGCAACCTGAATGAGCAAGACGTTGAGACTTTTAATCAATACAGAGAAGAACTTGGTTTTATTGAAGAGGGCGAGCCCGATGAGCAATGGCAGGATTTTGTTGCTCTAGAAGTTGAAGCTGATCATTTTTTGCAGGTGTTAGTAGGCTTAGAATTTGAAAATGACGATGTATTATTCGCTAAAATTTTAATTAGCCGTGATAAAGACGCGCCTTTTTGTCACATTTTATGGAAAGAGACTGAGTAACTCAGTTTTAGTTAAAGTTGTTTTATGATCACCTACAAGAGAGAGTGTTTTGCGTAAGTTTTTATTCTTAATTTTTTTAATGGTTTGCCGCCCAAGTTGGGCTGTCGATCCTTTTGAAGATTTTCATGAATACGGACAACTCTCGGATGAAGAAATTCATGATTTACATAAAGGCGAAATGCTTTACGGCGACACCGAATTTGGTTTTATATTAAGTAAAGGCAATACTAATTCGACCAGTTTTAAACTCAAAGGTAACCTTTATCAAGATTTTGAAAGCTGGCGTAATCAATTTAAAATAGATTCCTTATACAAACGCGATCATAACGATGACACCGGAAAGTCTGATGTGACCGCTAACCGGGTGTTTATATCAGCGCAAGGTAACTACAAAGTAGGCGTTAAGAATTCCTCATTTTTTATTTATGGCGATTACGAAGAAGATAAATTTAGCGGTCTAGCGTTTAAAAGTACAGTAGCAACAGGTTATGGTGCGCGCGTTTACCAAGGCGTTAAAAATAAAGTTGATATTGATATAGGACCTGGTTTGTATCGCTCTGTGGCTGAGGAGCAGTCTGATGTTAGCGAAGATGATAAAAACAAAGTAGGTTATTTAGTGCGCTTTGCTATGCAATGGGAGCGGTTGGTTTCTGAGCGAACGCGCTTTAACCAAGATGTAAGTATAGAGCAGTCTTTGTCGGGGCTTAATTCACGATTAAAATCAGAAACAGCCTTGATCAGCCAAGTAATTGGTGGGGTATCACTTAAGTTTGCTTATATGTATCGTTATAATTCCAAACCTGAAGAAAATAAGCTCAAGTTTGACTCAGAGCTCAGCGCAACATTAGTTTATAGCTTTTAAGTTGTTTTATTTTTAATCGTATCGTTATTTAATTTTGAGAGTGTTATGTATCAGCATAAGCAGTATGCGCTATTTATATTTTTTGTATTAGCCTGGATTGGTGGCTTTGTAGCCCTTGCCTGGAATTTAATTGGGGCTGATGGCCCACTTATGGTGTTTGCCGGTATTTTAGTGCTGGTGGGTTTTTTGTTTCATGGCTTAACCGTAAAAGTAAATGACACTCATATTAGTTGGGCATTTGGTCCAGGTGTTGCTGGGCAAAGTATTGCACTTGCAGATATTGCAGAAGCTAAAGCGGTGCAAAACTCGTATCGTCATGGGATTGGTATTCGTATTACCCACGATGGCTGGATATATACAGTGTCTGGTTTTAGTGCTATTCAACTTACCCTTAAAGATGGCACTTTATACAGAGTGGGTACTAATGATCAGCAAGGCTTACTCACAGCGCTTGAAGGTAAAATAGCACCTGCAGAAACACTTAAAGCAGCTACCGATGATGCTAAACCTGCTGCGGTTTAAATGTAATTAAATTGAGTTTAGTAACAAAAAAAGCGCCTTAGGCGCTTTTTTATTTGCTTAGGGCATTTTAGTGGTCGTGACCACAACCGCCTTCACCATGTACATGACCATGGCTTAGTTCTTCTTCGGTTGCATCGCGTACTTCTAAAATTTCTACATTAAAGTTAAGCGTAATACCAGCCAGTGGGTTATTACCATCTACAATAACTTCTTCGTCTTGAATGTCGATGATCATGACTGATTGATCGCCATCATCGGTTGATGCACGAAACTGCATACCCACTTCAATTTCCATGCCTTCAAACATTTCTTTAGGCACAGCTTGCATTAAGTTGTCACTACGTTCGCCGTAACCTTCATCAGGTTCAACTTTTACGCTTAACGTGTCGCCAGCTTGTTTGCCTTGCAGAGCATTTTCTAGGCCTGAAATTAGATAGCCGGTGCCAATAATAAAAATTAGTGGTTCGCCATCGAACGAGTTATCAATGGTATTGCCGTCATTATCTAATACCGAATAATGCATTTTTACCACTTTGTTTGCTGCAACGATCATAGTCAGTCCTATTTATTCATCTTCAAGAGAGTAGGGTAGAGGAAGAATGTTTAGCTCTACCGAAGGAGTGTGTTTTGCACGAAGTACCTGAGTAACATCAGTATCGTTTGGCAACACTACAAGGCCAGTAAGTGTTTTACTTTGTTCATTAAAGCTCTGGCTGATAAGTTTACCAGCGCGGCGCCAGTTTTCGCCTAGTTGTCTTTCTAGATCCAACTCAGTAAGTAACCCATCGCTTTGCCCTGAAACGATATACATAGCACGCTTATTTTTACCTAAGTATTTCATTCGCGCTACGGTTTCTTGCCCTGCGTAACAGCCTTTTTTAAAGCTAATGCCACCTATTGCTTGCAAGTTAACCATTTGCGGCACGTATTCACCAATCGCTTGCTCATTAAGCTGTGGCTCGCCGGCTAAAATAGCAGCTTGTTGCCATAGCATATCGTTATCAAGCGTTACTACGTTATCAGGCAAGTTAAATTGCTCATCTACCATTAGTAAAAGTCGATTGCCGGTAAGCTTAAGAGCTTTACCATGGCTAAAATCGCATGCAGTGTCTTGCGCCGCAAATTCGATATTAAGTTGTGTGAGTAACTCAGTAAAGTCGTCGCTAATTAAGCCAATTAATCGCTGTGGTGCTACGTTAATATCTACTTTAGCAAATACCGCATATTTTTTTAACTCGGCTAAAGAGCACTCTACTTCAGCCTTAGAGCCAATTAAATAGTAATGATCTTGATGAGAAAATAATTTAAACACGCCCCATAACTTACCTTTGGCGCTACAGTGCCCGGCCCAAAGATAATTGTTGTTGGTTAGCTTGTTGATATCCTGAGTGATTTGTCCGTGAAGATAAGATAATTTATCTGCGCCAGAGAAGCTAATAAGCTGATGAGATAAAGCACATGCATGAACAATCGACATAAACACCTTCTTTGACTATTTAATGAGGTAACATAATAACGTAGATACAACCTTGGGTACAGCAGCTAACTCTGTACGGGTTTTTATTATTTTAATAAGTGATTAAGAGCTGCTAAATTAATTGGTATTTGTTAAACTCAGGTCAATTAAATATGAGGTTTAAAATGACTGAAATTCATAGTAAAGCACGTATCCGTTGGGCTTGTCGCCGTGGCATGCTAGAGCTAGATGTATTGTTTATGCCCTTTGTAGAGGATGCTTTTGATTCACTTAGCGTTGAACAGCAAGCTATTTTTCAGCGTTTACTTACCGAAGAAGATCCTGACTTATTTGCTTGGTTTATGGGCCATAAAGAATGTAAAGATGAGCAGCTCAACAGCATGGTGCAACTTATTTTAGACCGAGTTCGTGTATAGGTTTACAGTTACAGCAAACAAAACAGACCATAAACCTATTGTGGTCTTTTTTTGTGTTTTAACATTATTGCTGTGCTTATTTTTAAGTTCACTTGAGGCAATCATTTTTTGCATAGTTGTTAACTTTGTAGCGGCCATACTTGTATGGCTAAAAATGCAGGCAGTACAGCCACTTGAAGGCGTTATTATTTTAGCCCCAAAGCAGTTTAGGTTTGAAAATAGCACACGGTTAATTCAAGGCGAAATAAGTGCTAAAAGCCGCTTAATTGGCAACAGTGTTTGGCTTTATATTAAGGGTTTTAATAACAACTATTGGCTGATTATTACAGCCAATAGTGTTGATGTACAAAGCTATGCGCGCCTAAAACGCGCCACACTTAATGCAATTAACGCTGTGGAGTTAAAATAGTAGGTGTTGGATTAGCGTTTTGCTCTGGGTAGTCAATAGTGTAGTGCAGGCCACGGCTTTCTTTACGCTCAAGTGCACTGCGAATAATTAGTTCGGCAACTTGTACCAAATTACGCAGCTCTAACAAGTTATTACTAACTCTAAAGTTAGCGTAATAGTCATGTATTTCCTGCTGTAACAACTCAACTCTATGTAGTGCACGCTCTAAGCGTTTAGTTGAGCGCACAATACCCACGTAGTCCCACATAAACAACCTTAGTTCATGCCAGTTGTGAGTAATCACTATTTCTTCATCTGAATTAGCTACGCGGCTTTCATCCCAGTGCGGCAGATTAATGGGCTCTGGTGCATGTTCAATTTTGCTTAAAATGTCTTTTGCAGCCGCATGGGCAAACACAATACACTCTAGTAATGAGTTACTCGCCATACGATTAGCACCATGTAAGCCGGTATAAGCAACTTCACCTACTGCATATAAGTTATCTAAATCGGTTTTACCATTAAAGTCAGTCATTACTCCACCACAGGTATAATGCGCTGCAGGTACAACAGGAATAGGATCTTTGGTAATATCGAGCCCGACACTTAGACACTTTGCATATATAGTGGGGAAGTGCTCAATAATAAAATCTTTATCTTTGTGACTAATGTCTAAAAATACGCAATTGGCACCCAAACGTTTCATTTCAAAGTCGATAGCGCGAGCAACAATATCGCGAGGAGCAAGCTCTTCACGCTCATCAAACTCGTGCATAAATCGGCTGCCGTCGGGGCGTCTTAAATAAGCGCCTTCACCACGCATTGCTTCGGTAATTAAAAAGTTTTGTAATTCAGGGTGGTACAAACTGGTTGGATGAAACTGGTTAAATTCCATGTTCGCCACTCTACAACCCGCACGCCATGCCATAGCAATACCATCACCACTGGAAACATCAGGGTTTGAAGTATACAAATACACTTTACTAGCACCACCTGTAGCTAAAGCAACAAATTTAGCCGCAATTGTTTCTACTTTTTTTGCGTTTTTATTCCATACATACATGCCATTTATATGCGAGCTGGCTTTATTGCCGCTTTTATCTGTAATTAAATCAATGGCGTTGTAATGCTCTAACAGGGTGATGTTTTTGTGGGCTTGAACTTGGCTGATTAATGTAGTTTGTACGGCTTTACCAGTAGCGTCGGCGGCGTGTAAAATACGTCGGTGGCTGTGGCCGCCTTCACGCGTTAAATGAAAACGCTCTTTACCATGGCTATCCAGCTCTATATCAAACGGTACGCCTTGATTAATTAACCATTGCAAACAATCGTGGGCATTACTAGCGGTATAGTGCACTGCTTCTTTGTCGCATAAGCCACCGCCCGCATCGAGCGTGTCTTGCACATGTGATTCTATACTGTCATGTTTCTTATCAAATACCGCGGCTATACCACCTTGGGCATAGAGTGTGGAGCCTTCAGTGAGTGCTCCCTTACTGATTACGGTAACGTTACAATAGTTAGCTAAAGATAAGGCAAGTGATAAGCCCGCTGCGCCGCTACCGATAATAGCGACATCTGCAATGTGATGTTTATTTTGGTTCATGTCAGAGGTACTTTGCGGTTACAATGCCCATATAGAGCAATGTTTGTTTTCAATAGTGGTAGTTGTATCATATTTGCCATCATACCAAGTAGTAATTTTGGCTCTAACTACGGTTATTTACGACTATTTAATAAAAAAACAATATAAAGCAGAACTTTTTATTCATGTAAGAGTCAGAGTATCTGTGAACAATGGCGACACTATGAATGATAAGCAAAAATTAGACACAGGAGTACCGGCTCGAATGAGCGAGCAGGATCAAGATTTAGCGCTAGTAAAAAGGGTTCAGCAAGGAGATAAAAACGCCTTCAACCTATTAGTAAAGAAGTATCAAAACAAAATTGCCGGTTTGATCTCACGTTATGTGTCAAATCAGGGTGATATTGCAGATGTAGCACAAGAAGCGTTTATAAAAGCTTATCGTGCGCTTCCTAACTTCAGGGGCGATAGTGCCTTTTATACTTGGTTGTACCGTATTGCAGTAAATTGTGCTAAAAATTATTTAGTAGCTCAGGGACGTAAACCGCCAGCAAGTGATATAGACGCACAAGATGCCGAATTTTATGACTGCGCGGACTCAATGCGTTCTAACGCATCTCCTGAAAATTTACTGCTGAGCGAAGAAGTACGCGCTGTTATTTTTAATACGATTGATAGTTTGCCTGAAGATCTTAAAACCGCAATCACCCTCAGAGAAATTGAAGGGATGAGCTATGAAGAAATAGCTGTGGTAATGGATTGCCCAGTCGGGACGGTACGTTCGCGTATATTTCGTGCCCGTGAAGCAATTGATAACAAATTAAACCCATTAATAGGCGAGTCTTAGTATGATAAAAGCACACGTTAACAGGTTAGATGACGAATCGTTATCTGCATTACTTGACGGCGAGCAACAACTAGCAGATGCAAAAATTGCAGAGCAAGACGTTGCTACCTTTGGCCGTTATGCGTTAATTGGTGATGCAATGCGAGCTCAAAAAGATCACAGCGATATTCATATTGATATTAGCAAGCGTGTTGCGTTAGCACTCGAAAGCGAACCAGTATATGCAGATTTCAGTCAGTCTAAAGCGCAATCTGCGCCGCAAAGTGATACTATAAACGACAATAAAGTTGTGGCATTTAATTGGCGCAAGCCAGTGGCACAACTTGCGATTGCAGCAAGTGTTGCTATGTTTGCTATTGTAGGCGTAAATATGTTGCCACAGGGCGATGGCGCGCAACAAAGCGAAATTCCATTGCTGCAAACAACACCTTTTACAGGTACTGCATCACCAGTGAGTTATTCATCGGAGCCCGCGCTTAAAAACGCAGAAAATGGTTTGCGTGAATTGCAGCAGCAACGTATTGGCGCACTTGTTTTAGAGCATCAACGCCAAGCTCGTGTTGCACATTCATTAGAGGCTGCGCAAACGGATGCAAAAAAACCAGAGGAAAACAACTAATTAAATGAAAGTAATTACTTTTATTCTGTCGCTGGCAATCAGCTTTAATACCTTTGCCAGCGACACCAATCCTGCCAAAGATTTACTGCTTAAAATGGCTAATGCCGTTCATACCCGTAACTTTGACGCCTCGTTTGTGGTTGTTAAAGGTAAAACCATGGAACCCTACCGTTGGTTACATGCAAAACAAGATGACATTGAGATAGAACACTTAAGTTTACTCAATGGCGCGGGCCTAGAAATGGTACGCGTTGACAACCAAGTTACTTATTTTGAGCCGCAATCAGAGCCTTATTCACTTACAACTGATTCAATTGCAGGGCCAATTCCTGAAGTACTGTTTAAAAACGTTGAGCGTTTAAGTGGCCATTATGACTTTGTACTTGGTGGAAAAGGGCGTATATCAGGACGAGCAGCTCAGTTAGTACGTATAGAATCTAAAGATGAAGACAAATATAACTACTGGATTTGGCTTGATATGGAATCCTCTTTATTACTAAAAGCGGCCTATGTTAATCATCAAGGCGAAGCTTTAGAGCAACTGCAACTTACCCACATAAGTGTTACAGAGCAGCCTGCTAGTATGTTGCTGGAAATACTTAATCGCAACTTTCCAACCCCGTTACCAAATAACTCACTCGAAACATTGGACAGTAATACGGCAAAAACGTGGAAAATAGACTGGTTGCCAGCAGGCTTTGAATTATTAAAATCAGACCGCCATAAATTAGATTTAAATAATGAATTAACCGACTACTATTTATTTTCAGATGGCTTTGTAGAAGTGTCGGTATTTATACAAAGACCTTTGCCGGGTAAGCGCTTAAGTGGCTCACTCACCTCTGGGGCAACCACAGTTTATGTGCACAACGGCGGTAATTTTGATGTTTCGGTGGTGGGTAATATTCCTAGTTTAACGGCCAAAAAAATTGCAGAGTCGGTGACCCGCGCATTATAAACGATTTATAAAGAGTTGTTATGATAGAACAAACCTTAAAAGTTGTGGCCCTTAGTGGCCACATTGCACATTTAGAGGCACAACAAAAACAAGCATGCGAAGGCTGTAATGGTCGTTGTGGATCGCAGGTGTTTAGTAAGTTATTTGGCAGTGCTAAAAAAACCTTTCCCTATAAATTTGACACGCCCGTAGTGGTGGGACAAAAAATCACCTTGTCGCTTGATGACAGCCACGTTGTTAAACACGCCTTTACTGTATATATGTTGCCGCTATTTTTAAGCCTAGGCTTTGCGCTAGTTGCCGCTGAATTACTGTTAGTTACCGAAGGATGGCAAATTTTAGCTGCTGCTTTGGGTGGCGGTATTGGCTTTTTAATGGCTAAAATGTGGGTTAAATCATTCAGGCATGATATCAAAGTGATAAAAATTCATCCAATTAGCCTTCCTTTAACTCAAATAGATGGTGATTGATGCCAATTAAATGTAAAATTGCCCGCTTACGCCACAGCAACTTGAAAATATAAAAACAAATATTTTCAAGTTGTTTAGGTATATCTACTTAGTCCATTAAAATAGAGTTTAGAATCCATTTTATGAAGCATATCCGTAATTTTTCGATCATCGCCCACATTGACCATGGTAAATCGACCCTTTCAGATCGTTTGATCCAAGTTTGTGGTGGTTTAACCGACCGTGAAATGCAAAAACAGGTTTTGGATTCAATGGATATTGAGCGCGAACGTGGTATTACCATTAAAGCGCAAAGTGTAACCTTGAATTATAAAGCCAACGACGGCGAAACCTACCAGCTTAACTTTATCGACACCCCAGGGCATGTTGATTTTACTTATGAAGTATCACGCTCATTAGCAGCATGTGAAGGTGCGTTACTCGTTGTAGATGCTGGTCAAGGTGTTGAAGCACAAACACTGGCAAATTGTTACACTGCCATTGAAATGAACTTAGAAGTAATACCTGTACTTAATAAAATAGATTTACCACAAGCCGATCCGCTTCGTGTGGCTGAAGAAATTGAAGATATTATTGGTATTGATGCCCTAGATGCAGTGCAATGTAGCGCTAAAACTGGCGTTGGTATTGCCGAAGTACTTGAAATGATAGTTAAAGATGTACCGCCACCGGTTGGCGATAAAGATGCTCCTCTTCAAGCACTTATAATTGACTCATGGTTTGACCCATACCAAGGTGTTGTATCATTAGTGCGCATTAAGCACGGTGAACTGCGCGCGGGCGACAAAATTAAAATCATGTCGAACGATCACGTACACACAGCCGATCAGGTAGGTGTATTTACACCAAAGCAAACTAACACAGGTATTTTAAGAACCGGTGAAGTAGGCTTTGTAATTGCTGGTATTAAAGAAATACATGGTGCACCTGTTGGCGATACTATTACTCATCAAAAAAATGCGGCACCATTGCGTTTACCTGGTTTTCAAAAAATAAAACCACAAGTGTATGCAGGTATGTTCCCAATTGCTTCTGATGAATATGAATCGTTTCGTGATGCGCTTAATAAATTAAGCTTAAACGATGCGTCGTTATTTTTCGAACCAGAGAACTCAACAGCACTTGGTTTTGGTTTTCGTTGTGGCTTTTTAGGCATGCTACACATGGAAATTATTCAAGAGCGTTTAGAACGTGAATACGATATTGATTTAATTACCACAGCACCAACCGTAATTTATGAAGTAGTGACTAAAAAAGACGGGACTTTCCAAATTGATAACCCATCTGATTTACCTGCGGTAAACGATATTTTAGAAATTCGTGAACCGATTGTAGAAGCCAATATTTTAGTGCCGCAAGAATACTTAGGTAGTGTTATTACCTTGTGTGTTGATAAGCGTGGCATGCAAACTAAAATGTCATATCATGGTAAGCAAGTTGCGGTAACTTACGAACTTCCTATGGCAGAAGTAGTTATGGACTTTTTTGATAAGTTAAAATCAACCAGTCGTGGCTTTGCATCGCTTGATTACAACTTTAAGCATTTCCAAACATCAGATATGGTACGTGTTGATATTTTGATCAACTCAGAGCGCGTCGACGCGCTGGCGATCATTGCTCACCGCGATAGTGCGCAATCACGTGGTCGCCAATTAGCCGATGCACTAAAAGAGCTAATTCCACGTCAAATGTTTGATATTGCGATTCAAGCAGCTATTGGCGGACATGTTATTGCCCGTACTACGATAAAACAGATGCGTAAAAACGTAATTGCTAAGTGTTACGGCGGTGACGTGAGTCGTAAGAAAAAGCTACTTAAAAAGCAAAAAGATGGTAAAAAACGCATGAAGCAAGTAGGTAACGTTGAAGTGCCTCAAGAAGCGTTTTTAGCTATTTTAAAAGTTGGTAAATAAAAACAAAGGATTATAAATGGCTGGCTATTTTTCAGTTTTATTGGTGCTATTAACCTTAGGCTCAGGTCTAATATGGTTAATAGACCACTTAATGTTTGCGCCGAAACGAAATGCGCATTTGGCTATGGCAGAGGCTTCTGCTGGTGGTAAATTAGATGAAGAAACTGCCGCATTAATCGCACCAGAGCCTATGCTTACTGAAACAGCAAAGTCGATTTTTCCGATGATTGCTGCTATCACTATATTTAGATCGTTTATGTTTGAACCGTTTCAAATACCTTCAGGTTCAATGATGCCTACTTTATTAGTAGGAGATTTTATTTTAGTGCAAAAGTATTCGTACGGGATTAAAGACCCAGTATGGCGCAGCCAATTAGTTGATGTAGGTGAGCCTGAGCGTGGTGATATTATTGTTTTTAAATACCCGCTAGACGAAAAGGTCGATTTTATTAAACGCACAATAGGCTTGCCTGGCGATAAAATTGTTTATCGTGATAAGCGTTTATATATTCAACCAAATTGTAAAGCTGGTGAAACCCAGCAGGGTGAGCTGCTTTGTAATGAATTTAATAAAATTGATTTTAAATTAATTAATGATGACGAATTTAAGCAAGGCTCAATGGCATTAGCGCGTTTAAATGAAAACTTAACTACGTTAAGCCATGATATTTTAATTAACCCTCAGGCGCCTGAACGTAAAGGGCGTTATTATCAGCAACCAGGTACACCTACCGATGAATGGGTTGTTCCTGCTGATCATTATTTTATGATGGGTGATAATCGCGATAACAGCCAAGATAGTCGCTTTTGGGGTTTTGTGCCAAAAGAAAACTTGGTGGGTAAAGCTGTCTTTATATGGATGAGTTTTGAATTTGATAATGGCCCAGATGACATTTTACCAGGATGGGTTCCAACTGGTGTTCGTTTTGAACGCCTAGGTAATATTCAATAGCAATGAAAAAAAATGTAACAGAACTATACAAAACAATAGACTACATATTTGCAGATCAAGGCTTGCTTGAGCAAGCAATGACGCATCGTAGTCATAAAGGTCAGCATAACGAGCGACTAGAATTTTTAGGCGATTCAATTTTAAGCTTTGTGATTGCAAATGCGCTGTATGCTAAATTTCCTAAAGCGCGTGAAGGCGATTTAAGCCGTATGCGCTCTACCTTAGTGCGTGGTCAAACATTGGCTGAATTTGGCTTAGAGTTTGGCTTAGGGGATTATTTACGCTTAGGTCCAGGCGAGCTAAAAAGTGGCGGCTTTCGTCGCGAGTCAACACTTGCCGATGCCGTAGAGGCGATTATTGGCGCTGTGTTTTTAGATTCGGATATTGAACGCTGTGGCGAATTAATTTTATCTTGGTATGAAGAGCGTTTAAATGCTATTTCACCAGGGCTTAATCAAAAAGATCCTAAGACCCTGCTGCAAGAGCATTTGCAAGCTCGTAAACTATCGTTACCGGGCTATACAGTTGTTGATACAAAAGGCCAGGCACACAATCAAACATTCACGGTTGAATGTATTGTTGATGGCATGGATAGCATTATTTCTGTTGGTAGCTCGCGTCGTAAAGCCGAACAAAAAGCTGCTGAAAAAGCATTGAAGATACTTAAAAATGAACCTTGATACCTTAATACAACCACACGATGGCGATATAGATACGTTTTGCGGCATGATCGCAATAGTAGGGCGCCCTAACGTAGGTAAATCTACTTTACTTAATAAAATTATTGAGCAAAAGGTTAGTATTACCTCACGTAAGCCACAAACCACACGCCACCGTATTATGGGTATTCATACCGAAGGTAAGCATCAAGCTGTTTACGTTGATACACCTGGCCTACACGTTGAAGAAAAACGTGCTATTAACCGCTTAATGAACCGTGCAGCATCAAGTTCAATTGGTGATGTAGAGCTTATTATATTTGTAGTTGAAGGCACCCACTGGAATGCCGATGACGACATGGTACTTAATAAAGTATCGCAAAGTGGTAAGCCGGTATTATTGGTGCTCAATAAAATAGATTTAGTAAAAGATCGCGACCTAGTGCTGCCTCATATGAAGTGGTTAGGCGACAAGTTTGACTTTATTGGTATTATGCCAGTGTCGGCTGAGCAAGGTAAAAATATCGACTTGATCAAAGCTGAAGTAACTAAACGCCTTCAGCCAAGTGAATTTTATTTTCCAGAAGACTACGTAACCGACCGTTCAATGCGCTTTATGGCAGCAGAAACCATTCGTGAAAAGCTAATGCGTTTTATGGGCGAGGAGCTACCGTATTCTGTTACTGTTGAAATAGAGCAGTTTAAATGGCAAGAAAACGGTATTTGGCATATCAATGGTTTAATACTCGTTGAGCGCGAAACACAAAAGCGTATGGTGATTGGTAATAAAGGCGAAAAGCTAAAAACCATTGGTCGCGAAGCACGTAAAGATCTTGAAGAAATGCTCGATAATAAAGTGTTTTTAGAGCTTTGGGTTAAAGTTAAATCGGGTTGGGCTGATGACGAGCGCGCATTAAGAAGCCTAGGTTATGGTGAAGACTAATAATCTGCTAGCAGTTTAAATTATGGATAGCGACTTCTACAGAGCGTATTTATTACATCGGCGTCCTTATAGTGACTCCCAAGTAATGCTTGATATGCTAGTAGAAGGCGTTGGCCAACTTAGAATGCTAGCCCGTATTAGTGGCCGCCAGGCCACTAAACATAAAGCGCAATTACAACCTTTCCAAGCCTTGTTGGTACATTACAACGGCAAGTACGATTTAAAATACATCAACAAATTTGAACTGCACGGAACGCCACTTTTTTTAAAAGGTGATGAGCTTTATTGCGGCTTTTATTTAAATGAATTAACTAATCGAATTGTGCCAATTAATGAACCGATTGATCAGGTTTTTCAGCTTTATAATACGCACTTAAAAAACCTTAATAGCGGTGCTAATTTACAAGCAGTACTGCGTTCTTACGAATTTCAACTATTAGAATTATTAGGTTATGGCGTCGATTTTAGTTTTGACGCCAGCGGTGAACCCATAGATGAAAAGCGAACGTATAGCTATTTTGCAGAAGTTGGCTTTTTAGTACAAGACGATCCGCGCTCTGGATTTAGCGGTTTGCAACTTAATGCCATAGCTAATCATGACTTTAGCCAAGCAGATGTGTTATATATGGCAAAGCAATTAAGCCGCTACTTATTAAAGCCACTACTTGGTAATAAACCATTAAAAAGTCGTGAGTTATTTGCGGCCTCTCAATAAACGTAATTTTACAGGTAAAATAATGAAAGATATTCTTTTGGGTGTAAACGTTGATCATATTGCAACACTTCGCCAAGCACGTGGCACTAGCTACCCTGATCCAGCACATGCAGCAAGTGTAGCTGAGCATGCAGGAGCCGACGGTATCACTATTCATTTACGTGAAGATCGCCGTCATATTCAAGACCGTGACGTGTATGTAATGGCTAAAACCATTCAAACACGCATGAACCTTGAAACAGCCGTAACCGATGAAATGATCAATATTGCACTTGAGGTAAAACCTGAGTACGTATGCCTAGTGCCAGAAAAACGCGAAGAGCTAACCACCGAAGGCGGACTTGATGTGGCGGGTAATCTTGAAAAAATTACCGCAGCAACAAAAACCTTGAGCGACGCAGGTATTAAAGTTTCGTTATTTATTGATGCTGATAAAGCGCAGCTAGATGCAGCTAAAGCAACAGGCGCTCCGTATGTTGAAATTCATACCGGTGCTTATGCAGATGCTACAACCGATGAGGCAATAAGCAAAGAGCTTGAACATATTCGCCAAGGCGTTAAATACGCAGCCAGTATTGGCTTAATTGTCAATGCGGGCCATGGTTTGCATTACCATAATGTAAAACCAATTGCCGCAATGGAAGAAATTTATGAGCTTAATATTGGTCACGCCATTATTGCTCGTGCCGCCATTGATGGGCTAGATAAAGCCGTACGCGATATGAAACGCTTAATGCTTGAAGCGCGTGCCTAAAGCCTCGCTTTAAATAAGCTACTTGAAGCTTCTTGCTACTTAGTTATATTAGGTGCATGGAGCTTCTAATTTTGAGCCCGGCTGTTATGCAAGTTAGCAACTAGCTTGGGTGAGTACAATTAAAGCCACTAAAAGTTAAGAATACACTGCTAAAATAGCGCCACTTGGATCGCGAATAATAAAATAGCTTTCGCCACCATATTCAGTCGGCCCTTTAATAATTTCGCCTCCTAACTCCAGCGTTTTTTGTGCGCTAAGCTGAGCATTTTCTACGCGAACATACATTAACCACTGTGCTGGTAAATTGGCGTTATCGCCCTTAGCATGGCAAATGCCTGCAATTGTCCCTTGTGCGTTATTCATATTAAAATCATTGTAACTGCCCATATCTACAGGCTCTTTTTGCCAACCAACAACGTGTGCATAAAAGTCGCTGATTTGCTGTGCATCAGCCACAGTAAGATCGCGCCATTCAATACTACCAATTACTTTGTTATTGCTCATAAAGTATCTTCCTGTTTATTGTACTGATGGCGCAATAGCTATCGTATTATAGTTTCGAGCCTTTAATTTTTAGCATCAAGTAGTAAGTTCTCTAGCTCGTCTTGTAGTTCAAATAACTCAGGTTCAATGCTGGCTAATACGCAGTTACTTTTTAACGCGGTTTCGATTGTTTCGGCCAGCGACTTTAATTTAGGTACGCCAGTGTAGCAACACGCACCATGTAACTTATGAATAATGCTCAGTACTTGTTTGCAGTCTTCATCGGCAATAGCTTGTGCTAATAGGCTAAGTGTTTCGGGCACGCTGAGTAATAACATATTGAGCATTTCTAATGCCAGCTCACTTTTACCGCCAGCATGTTGCAGTGCTATGCCCCAATCAAGGCGCACACTCTTAAAAGGGGGCGGGCTTTGTGGCATGTTTTTTAGTTTATCGCGGCTAACTGGTAGTTGTGGGCTGTGATCGCAAATAATTTGATTGAGCATGTCCTCATCAATCGGTTTAGTTAAATACCCTTCAAAACCGTCTTTTAATAACTGCTCTTTTTCGCTATGCAGTGCATGTGCGGTCACTGCAATGATGGGAGTATCTTCGTTTAATGATGATTCTTTAATTAACTTACAGGCAGTAATACCATCCATAATTGGCATTTGTATGTCCATAAATATTACGTCGTACTTGTGGCTTTTACTCAAACTGTAAGCTTGCGAGCCATTGTGCGCTGTGTCTATTAGCTCAACCTGCTCATTAAGTAAGGTATAAATTAATTTTAAGTTAGCGTCATTATCGTCAACTACTAATACTTTTAACGGCAAGAGTGTTTGCTCATTTTGCTCAATGTTGTGCACCGGATGATCTAATCGATACGGCGCGGCAAGTAGTTCACACAATTTACGATGGTTAAGTGGTTTACTTAAGCAGGCATCAGCGCCGCTGCCAATAAAGGCTTCACGCATACTATGCGATACCGTGTTGAGCATTAAATATAAATAGTCGGTTGATTCACGCACCGCTTTTACATGAGCCTTTAAACGCTGCATATCGTTAACCGAGGCCATATCACCAATGATACAAATATCATATTGCTGCTCTTTATTGTCGATTGCTGCTAAAAATTCTGCATCGCTAAAGCAGCCGGTCACACTTATTTGCCATTCGTTAAGCAAAGATAAAACAGCATGATGGGTGTGCTCGTGTGGCTCTAAATATAAAACATGCTTACCGAGCAAAGATTTAGTTGGTAAGTCACTGGCAAACACATGATTAGGCAGTCTAAATACGCCATTAAAGGTAAAACAGGTGCCATTACCAGGGGCTGAGTTAAGTGTAATTTTACCACTCATGGCCTCTACAATATGCTTGGTGATAATTAGCCCCAAGCCAGTGCCACCAAATTTACGGGTAATACTTGAATCGGCTTGGCCAAAGGCGGTAAATAATGCATCTTGCTTATCAACAGGAATACCTACGCCTGTATCGGCCACTGAAACTAAAATTGAGGTGCGCTCATCATCGAGTAGTCTATGGCTAATGTCGACTTTTATAGCGCCTTTTTCGGTAAACTTAATTGCGTTACTTAATAAATTAATTAAAACTTGTTTTAATCGCGTAGGATCACCGGTTAGGTGATCGGGCACTTGCGGGCTAATATAAATAGACAGCTCAAGCTGCTTATCATGGGCGCTTGGGGCTAACAGCGTCATTACTTCGTTAACGGTATCGCGCAACTGAAACTGAATAGACTCAAGTTCCATAGCGCCCGCTTCTAATTTTGAAAAGTCTAATATATCGCTAATAATGGTCATTAAACTATTAGCCGACAGTTCAATGGTATCTAAGTAATCTTTTTGGTTTTTATTTAATGGCGTTTTATGCAGCTGACGCGTAAAACCAATCACGCCATTTAAAGGGGTGCGTAGCTCATGACTCATTTTTGCCAAAAAGTCAGATTTAACTCGGTTGGCATCTTGAGCTTCTTTTTTTGCCATAGTGAGCTGAATATTTTGCGTTTCGTACTGCTCTAATGTTTCGCGGTAATCACTGGTGGCTTGATCAATGTTTTTTTGCATTTCATCTTTTTGCATCACCATAGAGTAAGAAATAGTATTTAACCCTTCGCGGAGTAACTCAAACTCACCAATCATGGACTCGTTTAAACCAGTTTCTCTTTTACCTTCTACGAGCCTATCGGTTGCCAGTACTAATTTATTAAGAGGGGTCATAAACATATGGCTAAGTTTAAGTGCTAAAATAGCAGCCAGTACTAGGGCTAGTATAATAACAATACCACTGACCAGTAAGGCTCTTTGCTGGCCAATAACCGCTTGATCTCTATTTAACTGTAATACCACAGTTCCTAGTGAGGTTTGAAATATCGATTTATCCCATTTTGTATCAGGACTTGTGTGATTAATAATGGGTGTAAAAAAGGTAATTAAATCATCTGTTTTATGGACTTGAGTGGCATTAAGATTATTTAGTTGCTCGTTGTTGAGCAAGTCATCAAACGAGCGATGATAGTTACTGGTTATTATTAGCTTATTATTGTCGTCAAATAATGCAATCGCCTTTACTACCGGGGAGTGCTTATTGTGTGTATAGCTAATGACACGATTTAGTAATTGTTTGTTTTTTTCAAGTAATGGCTGCTCAAGCGCAATAGCAAGGGGCTCTGAAATAGTCGTCCCTTGTTGATATAAAATTTCATCAAGCTCAATGTAACGATTTATTGTAAAATAACCACCGAGTAACAATCCAATGATCACCGTGGGGATCAGAGTGAGTGTTAAAACAGAATCGCGTAAGCCTAATTTAGTCATATTGGGAGCGTTATTATTGTTATTAGCATGCTCAGAGTATATACGGATAATGAGGTATTCTGCAATTGGAGTCGATTCATCAAATGTTTAAGGTAATGCCTAATGGCGCAAATATTTAAAGCAACAAAAAAACCGCTAAAACAACAGTCTTTAGTGCTCGATATCACCGCCATGGATCACCATGGTCGCGGCATAGCTAAACATAATAATAAAGTGTGCTTTGTAAGTAATGCTTTGCCAAACGAGCAAGTAAAAGCCACCATTATCGCCGACAAAGCGCGTTATAGCGAAGCGCAAACGCATAAAGTATTACAGGCGAGTGAATATCGCGTAGCGCCGTTTTGTGAGCATTATAATCAATGTGGTGGTTGTCAGTTGCAGCATTTAGATAGCAGCCAACAGGTAGTCGAAAAGCAAATAGCAGTGAGCAAATTATTTGAAAAGTTTGCCAAGCTTGATGAATTAAACTGGCAAGCACCCTTATTAAGTAAAGCCACTCATTACCGACGAAGTGCTCGTTTAGCGGTAATGTTTGATAAAAAAGCAAAAAAAATGCATGTAGGCTATAGAGCAAGTGGCTCTAAAAGTATTATTAGTATTAATGAGTGCCCAGTACTAAGTGAAGTATTTGCAAATGTATTTACTGTATTTGATAACTTAATTAATCAACACAAGGCATTGCACAGTGTATCTCACTTGCAATTGTGCCAAGGCGATGAGCAAAACTTTGTTATTATTCGCCACACAAAACCTATTTCAGAGGATATAAAAGCACTGGTAGCACAAAGTGCCGCTGAGCAACAATGGCAATTAGTGTGGCAAAGCGAAAGTGAAGTGATTGAACACTCACATTTAGCCATGCCATTTTATGCACTTGAAGAGTTAGGGTTAAAGTTTGAATTTGGCTTAAATAACTTTATCCAAGTTAATGCTAGCGTTAATCAAGCAATGCTTAAACAAGCACAAAATTGGCTGGCACTAAAAGGCGACGAAAACGTATTGGATTTATTTTGTGGTATTGGTAACTTTTCACTAGTGCTGGCAAAACAAGCAAAAACAGTAATTGGTGTAGAAGGGGTTGCTTCAGCGGTTGCAATGGCAACGCAAAATGCGCACACTAACTCAATCACTAATGCTCAATTTAATTGCTTTGATTTAACAAATAAAATTGAAACGGCTTCGTGGTTTAATAAAAATTTAGATGTACTGGTGTTAGACCCCTCACGTACTGGGGCAATAACGGTATTAGAACAACTTCCTTTAAAGCAGTTTAAAACTATTTTATACGTCTCATGCGACCCTGTTACTTTAGCCCGTGACAGCGCTATTATTTCGCAAGCAGGCTTTGAACTGCATAAAATTGGGCTAATGAATATGTTTCCGCACACCGGACATATTGAAACTATGGCGTTATTTCAACGGAGGTAAAGCGCATTATGGTAGCTACACGTCAATCACATCAACAGGATGAAACCGGGGACTTTGCTAGTCGCTTAAAGTTGCTTGCTCTGTCGGCAGAAAAAGTAGAGCTGCTTAATAAAGCACAGGCACTTTGTTTAGCGTGCGACAATACCACCCGACAAAGCACGGCCATTGAAATGGTCGAAATTTTAGCTGAGCTTAATCTTGATGCAGACTCATTAGCTACTGCTTATTTAACGCCGTATTTTATAAATAACTTAGTCACCCTTGAAACTGTTGAAGAGCAGCTAGGTAGCAGTATTGCGGTATTGCTAAACGGGGTCGCACAAATGGCGACTATTAGCACTTTGGCGCATCAAGGAAAAGGCACGGTACAGGTTGATAATATTCGCCGTATGTTACTTGCTATGGTAGAGGATGTGCGCGCGGTTGTTATTAAGTTAGCAGAGCAAGTATGTCATTTACGCAATGTAAAAAATGCCGCAGAAGAAGAGCGCGTTATTGCCGCCAAAGAAACCGCCGACATTTTTGCACCACTGGCAAACCGCTTAGGTATAGGGCAATTAAAGTGGGAGCTTGAAGACTTATCGTTTAGGTATTTACACCCCAATATTTATAAAAACATTGCCAAACAGCTTGATGACAAACGCTTAGCGCGTGAAGCCTACATGGAAGACATGGTAGCGCAAGTTAAAAACCGCTTAAGTGAGGCGGGCATAGAAGCTGAGGTTTACGGGCGACCAAAGCATATTTACAGCATTTATAAAAAAATGGCGCAAAAAAACTACGAGTTTGATCAACTGTTTGATATTCGTGCAATGCGTATTGTGGTGCAGCGCCTGCAAGATTGTTACGGCGCACTGGGCATAGTGCACACTAACTGGCGTCATTTGCATAAAGAGTTTGACGACTACGTAGCCACGCCAAAGCAAAATGGCTATCAGTCTATTCATACCGTGGTATTTGGCCCCGAAGGCAAAACGGTAGAGATTCAAATTCGCACCAGCGATATGCACCAAGATGCCGAGTTGGGTGTTGCTGCGCATTGGATGTATAAAGAAGGCGCATTGCCAGGGCGAGGCTCAGGTTATGAGCAAAAAATTAGCTGGTTGCGTAAACTATTACAATGGCAAGAAGAAGTGGTTGATGGCAGCGACCTAGCGCAAGAGCTTAAAAACCAAGTGGTAGAAGACCGTGTATACGTATTTACCCCGCGCGGCGATATTTTTGATTTACCACTGGGAGCAACACCATTAGATTTTGCTTATTATATTCACTCTAATGTGGGGCATCGTTGTATTGGCGCTAAAGTATTTGGCAAAATAGTGCCATTTACCCATCAATTAAGTACCGGCGATCAGGTAGAGATTCTTACCCAAAAACAGCCAAACCCCAGCCGCGATTGGTTAAACCCGTCATTAGGCTATATAAAATCATCGCGTGCTAGAGCAAAAATACACCATTGGTTTAAACAGCTCGATCGCGACAAAAATCTTAGTGCCGGTAAAGAAATACTCGATAACGAACTGCAAAAGCTCGATTTAAATTATAGAGACTTAGCACCCGCTATTAAGCGTTTTAACTTTAAAGAGCTCGACGATTTAATGGTCGCCATTGGCGCAGGCGATATTCGCCTTAATCAAATGCTTAACTTTGTTACCGATCGCGCCGAAGAAGAGCCGGTAATACGCTTTAAAACCCCAACAAAAGTAACCGGCGATAATAACGGTATTGTGGTTGACGGCGTAGGCAGTTTAATGAGTCATGTTGCTAAATGTTGTCGTCCGGTTCCGGGGGATGAAATTATTGGCTATATAACGCAAGGGCGCGGTATTGGTGTACATCGTGATGATTGCGACTCGTTTGATAATTTAAAAACTCAGCACCCAGAGCGGGTTATTTCTGTAAGCTGGTCAGACGATATTCATAACTCCTATGCGCTAAGTATTAGAATAGAAGCCAGCGATCGCTCAGGTTTAATTCGCGACATAAGTGTAGTGTTAGCCAACGAAAAAGTGAATGTGCTAAATATGAATGTAAATACCGTTGATGATAATCAAATTGCTATATTTACTATGCAAATAGAGGTACACGATCTGTCGGGTACTAATAGAGTGCTTTCTAAGTTACACCAAATTGAAGGTGTACACAGTGCAAAGCGAGGGCAATAAATATGGCAGATAACGCCGCGCTTGCGCAACTACTAAATATAATGAAAACGCTAAGAGATCCTGAGCTTGGTTGCCCCTGGGATCGTAAGCAAACTTTTAGCTCAATAGTGCCGCACACTATTGAGGAAGCGTTTGAAGTGGCCGATTGCATTGAATCGGGCAATTTAGGTGAGCTTAAAAATGAACTTGGCGATTTACTCTTTCAAATTGTGTTTTATGCTCAACTTGCAAATGAGCAAAAACTATTTGATTTTAACGATATAGTGACACAATTAAACGCTAAACTTACGCGCCGCCATCCTCATGTGTTCGACAAGCAAACAGCGCTAAGCGATGATGAGCTTGCAGCGCAGTGGCAAGCAATTAAGGCACAAGAGCGCAGCGCTAAAACTGCAAGCGCTACATCTTCGCTGTGGCAAGATATTCCCGTTAATATGCCAAGCTTAAGCAAAGCTAAAAAAATTCAGCAGCGGGTAGCAGCTCTTGGTTTTGATTGGCCAAGTTACCATGGTGCATTGGATAAAGTGAGCGAAGAAGTAGACGAAGTAAAAGAAGCACTCGCTCACAATCCGTATTCAGATCATAGTGCAGAAGAGCTGGGCGATTTACTGTTTGCTACAGTAAACGTTGCGCGCCATATAAAGCGCGACCCAGAGCAATTACTGCGCAGCGCCAGCGACAAGTTTTCAACTCGCTTTGAAAAAGTCCAAGCTTATTTAAATGCCCAAGGTAAATGTTTAGAGTCTGCCACGCTTGATGAGATGGATGCAGCATGGGATGAGATCAAAAAAGTCAAATAGTTTGTAGTAAAATTATGGCTGTTTTTTGTGCTTACAATTTCTAATTTTAGCTGGATTGATTGGCTATGCTTTGGTACAATTTCTCCCCGTCCTGTTTATATTCCAAAATCACTTGTTTGGGTATTATATTCCTTTTAATTCCTGATATTCTAGGGTTCGCATGAGTACAAAATTTATCTTCGTTACCGGCGGGGTTGTTTCTTCGTTGGGTAAAGGTATTGCAGCAGCATCATTGGCAGCTATTTTAGAGGCCCGTGGCTTAAATGTTACTATCTTAAAGCTGGATCCTTACATCAACGTTGATCCAGGCACAATGAGCCCAATTCAACATGGTGAAGTATACGTTACAGAAGACGGCGCAGAGACCGATCTAGACTTAGGTCACTATGAGCGCTTTATTCGCACCAAAATGACAAGTCGCAATAATTTTACACAAGGTCGTGTATACAAAGATGTATTACATCGTGAGCGACGTGGCGAGTACCTTGGAGCAACAATTCAGGTAATTCCACATATTACCAACGATATTAAGCAACGTGTTTATTCTGGCGCTGAAGGTTATGATATAGCACTTGTTGAAATTGGCGGTACAGTGGGTGACATAGAGTCACAACCATTTTTAGAAGCAATTCGTCAAATGGGTACAGAAATAGGCCGTGAGCGTGCGTTATTTATTCACTTAACGCTAGTACCATTTTTAGGCCCTGCAGGCGAAGTGAAAACTAAGCCAACGCAGCACTCGGTTAAAGAACTACGTTCAATTGGTATTCAACCAGATATTCTTATTTGTCGCTCAGATCGTAAGCTGCCAAGTAACGAACGTGCAAAAATTGCATTGTTTACCAACGTAGAAGAAAAAGCGGTTATATCACTACCAGATGTAGACAGTATTTATAAAATTCCTGCGCTATTAAAGTCGCAAGATTTAGATTACTTTGTATGTCGTCGTTTTCATTTAGATGTCCCTGAAGCTGACCTTGTTGAATGGGAACAAGTACTTTATCAAGAGTCTAACCCTACAGGTGAAGTAACTATTGGTATGGTAGGTAAATACATTGAATTACCAGATGCGTATAAATCTGTAAACGAAGCATTGAAACATGCCGGTCTGAAAAATCGTTTAACGGTAAATATTCAATACATTGACTCACAAGACTTAGAAACCAAAGGCGTTGATTCGTTAGCTCATCTAGATGCTATTTTAGTGCCTGGTGGTTTTGGTGGTCGTGGCGTTGAAGGTAAAATATTAGCGGCTAAATACGCGCGTGAAAACAAAGTGCCTTACTTAGGTATTTGTTTAGGTATGCAAGTGGCGTTAATTGAATACGCTCGTAACGTAGCCGGCCTTGTTGATGCAAACTCAACTGAATTTAACGCACAATCTGCAAGCCCTGTAGTTGGCTTAATTACCGAATGGCTAGATGCTGAAGGTAAAGTAGAGCAGCGTGATGAAAAATCAGACTTAGGTGGCACTATGCGTTTAGGCGCACAAAAATGTCATTTAACACCGGGTTCTAAAGTGCATGCAGTATACGGTAGCGATGAAATAGTAGAACGTCATCGTCATCGCTACGAAGTTAATAATAACTTTGTAGAGCAGCTAGAAAAAGCAGGTTTAAGCTTTACTGGTTTATCAGAAGATAAAAAACTAGTAGAAATTATTGAAAACAAAGATCACCCTTGGTTTATTGCAGCGCAATTCCACCCGGAATTCACTTCAACACCACGCGATGGTCACCCGCTATTTGAAGGGTTTGTAGCTGCGGCTCACATCCACCAAAAAGCGTCTTCGTAATATTAATAGGCCGTGCATATTGCACGGCTTATTTGTTTTAAATGCCAACCAAATTAGTTTAAATTAAGTTGGCAGTAATTCACCATTTTGGGAATATAGAGGAATCAAGATGTCAGTAATCGTAAAAGTAATTGGTCGCGAAATTATGGATTCGCGTGGTAACCCAACTGTTGAAGCTGATGTACATTTAGCTGATGGTTCATGGGGCCGTGCTGCGGCGCCGTCTGGCGCATCTACAGGGACTCGCGAAGCATTAGAATTACGCGATGGTGATAAATCTCGTTATTTAGGTAAAGGCGTATTAAAAGCCGTTGGTTTTATTAATAATGAAATCGCAACCGCTTTAGCAGGCCAAAATGCACTTGAGCAAAGCACTGTTGATCAAGTAATGCTAGATTTAGATGGTACCGAAAACAAAGAAAAACTAGGTGCTAACGCAATCTTAGCAGTATCGCTAGCAACGGCTAAAGCTGCTGCACAATCTAAAAAAGTTGAGCTTTATGAACATATCGCTGACTTAAACGGTACTCCGGGTGTTTACTCTATGCCATTGCCAATGATGAACATTATCAACGGTGGCGAACATGCAGATAACTCTGTAGATATTCAAGAGTTTATGATCCAACCAATTGGCGCTAAAAACTTCCGTGAAGCTCTACGCATGGGCGCAGAAATATTTCACAGCCTAGCTAAAGTACTAAAAGCAGACGGTCACTCAACAGCGGTAGGTGACGAAGGTGGTTTTGCACCAAACCTTGCATCTAACGAAGCGGCACTAGCTGCAATTAAAGTAGCTGTTGCAAATGCAGGCTACGAGCTAGGTAAAGACATTACATTAGCGCTTGATTGTGCTGCCTCTGAGTTTTACGACAAAGAAGCAAATATTTACAATCTTAAAGGTGAAGGCAAAAAGTTCACTTCTGAAGAGTTTAACTTCTTCTTACAAGATTTAACTCAGCAGTACCCAATCGTGTCTATCGAAGATGGCCTTGATGAGTCTGACTGGGATGGCTTTGCACACCAAACTAAACTAATGGGTGATAAAATCCAATTAGTGGGTGACGATTTGTTTGTAACCAATACTAAGATTTTAAAACGTGGTATCGACAACGGTATTGCTAACTCAATCTTAATTAAGTTTAACCAAATTGGTTCTTTAACTGAGACATTAGCTGCAATCAAAATGGCTAAAGATGCTGGTTTTACAGTTGTTATTTCTCATCGCTCAGGCGAAACAGAAGATTCAACCATTGCAGATTTAGCAGTAGGTACAGCCGCAGGTCAAATTAAAACTGGTTCATTAAGCCGCTCTGATCGTGTTGCTAAGTACAACCAATTGCTTCGTATTGAAGAGCAATTAGGCGCTAAAGCACCGTACAACGGTTTAAAAGAAGTTAAAGGTCAGTAATTCTTTAATTAGAATATGATGTTTAAGCTTATAAATCCTCACTTTGGTGGGGATTTTTTTTGCCTAGGTAAAAAAGTAAAACAGTAACCAGAAAATCAGAAGTGAGATAACTGTCAGTAACAGTTTAAATACGATTTTTAGGTGGGGTTTTCTATCTCTCTTTTTAGTTTAAATATGTTAAAAGTAGTGTGAAAAGACTTTAAGTGAATATATGCACAAAGAGGTTATGAGGCGCTACGCTTTAGAGAAGCTAAAAAGACTAAATAATGTGTCTAGTCACTGCTCATTTACTCTCATTTTTTCTCTTTGTGCAAAAATTTTAAATGATTTACTCACAACGGAGTTTTTCAAGTTAGTTGTCGCCTCAAGTTAAATTTTATGCCGCCCTAATTTACTTCTATTTGTACAAATTAAAGTTGAAACTGCTGTTTTAAAATTTCGCCGGTAAAGCTGGTTTTTAAATAAAAGCCACGGGGCAGGGTTTTAATAATTTTACCATTAGGGCCAATAGCATCGGTTACTATTTTACTGTGCGCGGCTTTAGGGCGAATTTGAATTGCGTCACCTAAATGCCCCGATATTTCATCAATACGCCCTAGCGCAATAAGCTCCATTTGTTCTTCCCAATCGCGTTGCAGTAAAGCGTCTTGCTCAGGTGTGGGTTGCCATAAAAAGCCGCTGCCGATGATCCTATCAAACGGGGCTATGTCGCGCTCGCTGAGTATAGGCAACCAAAGTACATGGTTTAGTTTTTTACGCACGCTGCTTGCGTGCCAGGTCATGCCAGTAACGTTAATGAGTGGGGTTACCGACACAAAGGTGGTTTCTAGCGGCTTGCCTTTATAAGAAATTGGCAATGTTTTTAGCTCTATGCCTAAATCTTCAAAATCGGGCAGTGGTTTTGAGCCAGCAGTTGCGCCTAATACATATTCAATTAATTGCCCCGTCCAGCCTTTTTCACGGAGTAAATCGTCAGGCGTTTTAAAGCTATACTCATTGGCTAATTGGCCAAGGGTAAGCCCAGCAATATTATTAACACGCTGCATTAAGTCATTAATTGAATGTGGTTTTATAGGTCGCATACTGTTTATTTAAGTTGAATAAATACCATCGCCATGATAGCAAATCAGTCCAGCCGTGGATATCTTTGCCTTTGAGTGTTTTTTGTGCACCTTGGGTTTGGTGCAATTTCGCACACTTTAATAAACAGTTAAATAAATATAAGTCCATGAATTATAATGAAATTTAAAAATAAACTGTTCAGTTTTCATTAAGTGACACTAAGGTTGTTTGAATGAGTACACATATATAAACATGTTTATCCACAGAATCTGTGGAGAAATCCAGTTTTGCGATCTTATATTGTGGATTTGTTTGCTAAATGAGCGTGTTTTACAAAAGTTATGCACAAGCTGTGAGTAACCACAGTAAATATTCCAATATTGTTTGCCGTAAAGCAGGTAATGTGGAACAATCATTAAAAATCGACTTACAAATGAGGCACTAAGGTGATTGATGCCGAAGGTTTTCGTGCCAATGTCGGAATTGTAATTTGCAATAACCAAGGACAAGTGTTTTGGGCTAGACGTTATGGTCAACATTCTTGGCAATTTCCCCAAGGCGGTGTTGACGATGGTGAAACGCCAGAACAAACCATGTACCGCGAATTACACGAAGAAGTAGGCTTGCGACCAGAAGATGTAGAGATAGTCGCAAGTTCTAAACATTGGTTACGCTATAAGTTACCCAAACGATTAATACGCCGTGACTCAAGTCCGGTATGTATTGGGCAAAAACAAAAATGGTTTTTACTAAAACTACGCTGTAAAGATGAGGACGTAAATTTACTTAAAACCCATCATCCTGAATTTGATGATTGGCGCTGGGTAAGTTATTGGTATCCGGTAAGGCAGGTGGTGTCGTTTAAACGCGATGTTTATCGGCGTGTAATGAAAGAGTTTGCTCCTTTTGCTATGCCTTTTAATAAACGCGAACAGCAAAAAGATCATTGGCGAAATAAAAGGTAGTTAGTTTAGTAAATTAAAGGAGCAGGACATGCTGGCAACACTTAGGTCTATTGCAGAGTCGGTTTCGCAACAAGCGAATTTAGACAGTGCTTTAGCGTGCTTTGTGACAATGGTTAAAGAAGCCATGCAAACCCAGTGCTGCTCTATTTATTTTGCTGACTACAGCCAAGATAACTTTGTACTTATGGCCACCGAAGGGTTAAACCCCGATGCGGTGGGTAAGTTTAGAATTGGCTTTACCGAAGGCCTAGTAGGGCTGGTGGCACAGCGCGAGGAGGCAATTAATATTGCCTTTGCCAAATCTCATCCCCGCTTTAAGCTCTCCCCAGAAGTTAACGAAGAAGGCTATAACGCATTTTTGTCTGTGCCTGTGGTGCATCAAAAAAAAGTACTGGGTGTTATTGTAGTACAACAAAAAATGGCACGTGTATTTAGCCAAGATGAAGAATCGTTTTTAATTACTTTGTCGGCGCAACTTGCCTCACAATTAGCGCATGCTGAAATAAAAGAAGTATTGCGTCAAGATGAGTCTTCTCATCAAACCTCGGTATTAAAAGGGGTGTCGAGTGCTCCGGGTATTAGTATTGGCCATGCATTTGTAGTTATTCCTAAAGTTAACTTTAAATCAATTGAGCTTGAAAAAGAAAGCGATGTAAATGAGCAACGACGCTTATTTACCCAAGCCGTAGCGGCAACCCGAAAAGAATTTAATACACTATCAATGACACTAAGTGATTCTATTCCGCATGAGGCTTTGGCTGTTTTTGATGTTTATCAGCAATTACTCGATGCTAAAAGCTTAGGTCATAACGTTGAGATGGAGTTGCAACAAGGTTGGTGTGCAAAAAGCGCCTTAAAAATAGTAATTGAGCGTTTAATCGCTCAGTTTAATGCCATGCAAGACCCATACATAAAAGAGCGCGCGGTTGATGTTAAAGACATTGGCCTGCGAGTGTTGCACCACCTTGTTAATACCGAATTCGCAATAAAAGATTATCCACCCAATACCATACTTATAGCGCATACACTTACTCCAGCCATGCTGGCTGAGGTGCCTAACGATCGCTTAGTGGGGGTGGTGAGCATAAATGGCTCGGCAAACAGTCATGCGTCAATATTAACCCGTGCTATGGGCGTGCCTGCTATTTGGGGCATCGAAGATATTCCATTACTGCAATTAAATAGTAAACCAATGATTTTGGATGCGTTTTCGGGGCGGTTATATATTTCCCCATCGCAAATGCTAATTGATGAATACACAGAATTACAACACCAAGACAACTTACTTAATAATCGTTTTTTAGCCGAGCAAAACTTTACAGCGGTCACCCTTGATGGTGAACACATAAGTTTACTACTCAATGCGGGGCTGGAGTTAAACACGCAGCAAAACAGTGCCCATATTTGTGACGGCGTTGGCTTGTACCGCACCGAAGCCTGGTTTATGCAAAAAGGGCAGTTTCCATCGCAATCAGAGCAAGAAACCTGGTACCGAGAAGTACTTAATAGTTATTACCCTAATCCGGTAGTAATGCGAACGTTAGATATTGGTGGCGATAAAGTTCTCGATTATTTTAATATTACCGAAGAAAATCCCTTTTTAGGTTGGCGTGGTATTCGCATTAGTTTAGATCACCCTGAGCTATTTTTAGATCAGCTCAAAGCCATGCTTAAAGCAAATATAGGCTTAGGTAATTTAAAAATAATGCTGCCGATGATAAGTGGTACAGAAGAAGTAGACGAATCATTAGCTCTTTTTGAGCAAGCGTATTTTGAGCTTAACGAGCAATACCCAGAGCAAACAATTGAACGACCCGATATAGGTATTATGCTTGAAGTACCGTCGAGTGTATTTATGCTGGCAGACTGGTCTAAAAAAGTCGATTTTTGCTCAGTGGGCAGTAACGATTTAACGCAATACCTGCTCGCTGTAGACAGATCAAACGCGCGGGTTGCAGAGCTGTTTAACCCGTATCACCCTGCAGTGCTCAGAGTATTAAATAAAGTGGCTCGTGAGTGCCAGCAATACGAGCTACCGTTTAGTTTATGCGGCGAGCTTGGCGGCGATCCTGAAGGCGCAATATTACTTATTGCCATGGGATATCGTCGTTTAAGTATGAACTTATCATCATTAAATAAAGTTAAATGGGTGCTTAGGCGCTTACATGTCAGCGAAATGGAAGCATTACTTAAAGAGTGCTTAGCGCAATCGTCGGCTAAGCAAGTATTGCGTTTAACTCGCAGCTTTATGATAGAGCATGAGTTAGGCAACTTATTTTACACCCCAAAATAAATTCTCATGTTAACTGTAATCAGAATCCATTAAGATACGCGCATAATAAAAGGTATATGGGATAACTATGTATGATCTAGGATTATTGGTTGCAAGTTGCGCGCTACTAGGCTGTGTTGTCGGATTTTTAGCCGGATTACTCGGAATTGGTGGTGGCTTAATTATTGTTCCCGTATTAAGTGCCTTATTACTCGCTTTTAATGTAACGGCTGTTGAAAACGTATTAGTTATTGCCATTGCAACATCGCTTGCTTCTATTTTGTTTACCTCTACATCTTCAGCGCTGGCTCATCATAAAAATGATAACGTGCCTTGGGTTATTGCACCTTGGGTTATGTCGGGCGTAGCTGTTGGCGCGCTAATTAGTGGCTTTGCTGCAAGCTTAATACCCGAGCAAATATTACGCACAGTATTTGCTGTAAGCGTGGTATTTATTGCTTTAAGAATGGTGTTATCAGCTCGCAATAAACCTTTGTCAGAAAAACCTTTACCGTCGGGTCCTATTCTAGGCAGCTTATGCGCCATTATGGGGGCACTATCTGGATTAATAGGTATAGGTGGTGGCGCACTAATAGTGCCTTTACTGCATTATTTTTCGGTTGATATTAAAAAGGCCATAGGCTGCGCTGCAGCATGCGGAATTGTTATCGCCTTTTTTGGCTCTATTGGTTATATCAGTGCCGGATGGCAGGTTACCGATTTAGAACACGGTTTTGCAGGGTTTGTATACTTACCCGCATTATTTGGGATTGTAATTACCTCGTGGTTTATAGCGCCTATTGGCGCTAAAGCAACCCACTATTTACCGGTTAATACAATAAAGAAAGTTTTCGCGGTGTTACTTGTTATCATCGCAATTAAAATGGTTTTTAGCTAAAGGTTTATTTTTATGGCACTGGAATTTCCTGTAATCGATCCGATCATATTTTCTGTCGGGCCACTGAGTGTACGTTGGTACGGATTAATGTATTTAATAGGTTTTGCATTTGCAATGTGGTTTGCAAATCGCCAAGCGGCAAAACCAAATTCAGGTTGGACTAAAGACCAAGTAGGCGACTTCCTATTTTACGGCATGCTAGGGGTAATTCTTGGTGGGCGTATTGGTTATGTATTATTTTATCAATTTAGCTATTTTATAGAAAACCCACTATATTTGTTCAGGATAGATCAAGGTGGAATGTCGTTTCATGGTGGCACCTTAGGAGTGATAACCGCGGTTGTTATTTTTGCTTGGACACGTAAAAAGTCAATACTGCAAGTAGGCGACTTTGTTGCACCGCTTGTACCGGTAGGCTTATTAGCTGGACGTATAGGTAACTTTATAAATGGTGAACTTTGGGGTCGAGTAAGCGATGTACCATGGGCTATGGTATTTCCAACCGGCGGGCCGTTAGCACGCCATCCATCGCAGCTATACGAAGCATTTTTTGAAGGCTTAGTATTATTTTTAATTTTACAGTGGTTTATTAAAAAGCCTCGCCCTGCTGGTAGTGTAGCGGGTGTATTTTTACTAGGTTACGGCACATTTAGATTTTGTATTGAGTACTTTCGCCAACCAGATGCACAGCTAGGTTTATTTGCCGACTTTATCTCGATGGGGCAAATACTCTCGCTGCCTATGATAGTAGGCGGGTTAGGCTTATTAATTTGGGCTTATAAGCAAGCACCACAAAAAACAGCGGTAAAGGGTTAGAATAAATACCATGAAACAATATTTACAATTATGTCAGCGTATTGTTGATGAAGGCCAGTGGGTAGAAAACAAACGTACGGGCACACGCTGTTTAACCGTGATCAACGCCGATTTAGAGTACGATGTGGCGAATAATCAGTTTCCTATGATCACCACACGTAAAAGCTATTACAAAGCAGCTATTGCCGAATTACTCGGTTACTTGCGTGGCTACGATAGCGCGGCACAGTTTCGCGAAATAGGCTGTAAAACCTGGGATGCAAACGCAAACGAAAATAGCGCTTGGCTTAATAATCCGCACCGTAAAGGTGAGGACGACATGGGCCGTGTTTACGGCGTACAAGGGCGTGCTTGGCAGCGCCCAGATGGCTCAACGCTAGACCAACTAGCAAAAGTAATTAATAACTTAAAAAATGGTATAGACGATCGCGGTGAAATAATTAGTTTTTACAACCCAGGCGAATTTGAACTTGGTTGTTTACGCCCGTGTATGCACACCCACACGTTTTCATTATTAGGTGACACACTTTATTTAACGTCAATTCAGCGTAGCTGCGACGTACCGCTAGGGCTTAATTTTAATCAAATTCAGTGTTTTGTATTACTGGCATTAGTGGCGCAAATTACTGGGCATAAAGCGGGTAAGGCGTATCATAAAATTACCAACGCGCATATTTATGAAAACCAGCTTGAGCTAATGCGCGATGTGCAGTTAAAACGCGAGCCATTTGCATCGCCGCAGTTAAAAATTAATCCAAACATTAAATCACTAAACGATATAGAAACCTGGGTAACACGCGATGACTTTGAAGTGACAGGTTATGAGTGTCACGAAGCTATTCAATACCCATTTTCGGTATAACAAAACAGATTAAGGAAAACACCATGAAAGCAGTGATCCCCGTAGCGGGCCTCGGAACACGCATGTTACCAGCAACCAAAGCAATTCCAAAAGAAATGCTGCCGGTTGTTGACCGTCCACTAATTCAGTACGTAGTTAACGAAGCCGTTGCCGCAGGTATTAAAGAAATAGTACTGGTAACGCATTCAAGTAAAAACTCAATCGAAAACCACTTCGACACCAGTTTTGAGCTTGAAGCCACACTAGAAAAACGAGTAAAACGACAGCTACTTGCCGAAATACAGTCTATTTGTCCTAAAGATGTAACCATTATTCAAGTACGCCAAGGCGAGGCCAAAGGCCTAGGGCATGCAATTAACTGTGCAGCGCCAATTATAGGTAACGAACCATTTGTGGTTATTTTACCCGATGTAATAATTGATGATATGGAAAGCGATCTTAGTAAAGATAACTTGGCCGAAATGATCAGCCGCTTTGAGCAAACTCAACATAGCCAAATAATGGTAGAGCCAGTTCCAATGGCTGAAGTTGATCAATTTGGTGTTGTTGACTTAGGCAGTGTTGAGCTAAAACAAGGCGAAAGTTCGCCAATTCATAACATGGTAGAAAAGCCACCAGTTAATGAAGCACCATCAAACCTTGCAGTAGTAGGGCGCTATGTATTAAGTAGAAATATTTGGCCATTACTCGCTAAAACCCCGCAAGGAGCTGGTAACGAAATTCAGCTTACTGACGCTATTGCCATGCTAATGCAGCACGAAACTGTTGATGCATACGCAATTAAAGGGCGCAGCCACGATTGTGGTAGTAAAATTGGTTATCTTAAAGCAACTATTGAGTTTGCACTGCGTCGTGAAGAATTTGCTGACGAGTTAAAAACGTTTATTAAAACATTAATTTAACATACCTACTTTTTATAAAAGTAACTAAAAGACGCCTATATGGCGTCTTTTTTGTTTTAAAGTCGTTAATATCGTAGTATTTGGCGATAAAAACATTATAACTGCAGACACGCTGCAAAATATAATGTAACATTTGTGTTAATTATTGTTTGATTTGTTGACTGCCAAGCTGAAAAGTACATTAATTGCTTCAGTAATCATTGATATAAAATAAACTCAGTTATATATCCAAGCACAATTAATAAAGTTAAACGCTTACTTATAAGAATGTTTAACTGAAATGTAAGTGTACTTACACTACTTTCAGGGCAGCGAATGCATGTTTAAATATAAAAAAAATAATACTTTAATATTGAGTTTGCTTATACTCTTGTTTAGCACTGCTTGTGCAACTGCGCCCAACAAAACGCTATTAGCAGAGCCAATAAACGACTCGCCTGAATATGTGTCTATTACTGCATTAGAGCTGGCGCAATTAAAAGATGCTGCAATGCAATGGCAGCAAGCCCGCTCTGGGATTGAACGACTTTTAAAGCTAGAAAAAGATATTACCTATTTGGTAAACCATATAGATATTATAAATAGCAAAGCAATTGCGCAGTCTAATCAAAAAAATCACAACCAATATAATCGCCCCACGCGCAAACAACGCTACTCAAGTAAAGCTCAGCAAGCAATTAAACCAGCTTATAATACAAAGCCAACGGTAAAATTAAACACCCCAAAGCACGTTTTTGCATTGCAAGTTGCGTCGCTCGATTCCGAAAAAGACTTAGTTAAAGCATGGCAAGAACTCAATGAGCAAGCTGCGCCGTTATTTAGAGATAAAATTCGCACCAATGTTGAAACAGCAAATGTTAATAATAAAACCTACTATCGATTAAAGTTAGGCGTGTATCAAAACTTTAAAAATGCCCAAGCCGATTGCAACGTGTTTAAACTTTATAAACTCGACTGCATAGTAAGTAACTACACAGATAAACCGGTAAAGCTGTAGTTATACCAACTAGCTTTAAATATAAAGTTGCTTATGCTTTATTTATCAATAGAATATGCAGCTTACCTAAGCTGCTTTTTATAAATTAATTATAAAAAAATAAACAAAAAAGGTTAATAATCCTAATGCTTTTAAAATGGAACTTTAAGCGCATTACACTAATACTAGGATTGTCATTAGTTATAAGTGCATGCAATACAACTAAGCAAAATGAAAGCGCAGAACCGCTTGTAAAACAAGGCGCAGTAAATGCGCCGCAAAGTATACTTATTAAAAAAGCAGATTTAGTTTTACTACAAGACTCTGCAAAATAGTGGAAAAATGCTCAAACTAATGTTGACAAAATAAGCCAGCTAGAACACAAATTAACGCAGCTAACAGCCACTCTTATGCAACAAATAGAGCAGTCAGAACCCCCCTTAAGCGAACCTAAAGAAACAATATTTAATTTAAATACTCGGTTAGATAAACCCCCAGCATTATTTTCTATACAAGTCGGTGCTTTTAAAAATGAGCCCGCACTTCATAGCGCATTAGCGCAATTAAAGTTAAAAGCCCCAAACATAATACATACTAAAACAGTCGTTAATATCGAGCCTGTAGTAGCTAACAAAGTTACTTTGTATCGATTAAAGCTAGGCTCTTATAAAAATAAAGCTGCAGCACAAAGCGATTGTAAAACCTTAATACAGCAGCAAGTAGCTTGTTTTGTGGGCAATTACACCCAAAAAATTTAGCGAAGTATGTTTTAGGTATTTAAAGCTGATTAGTTATAACGTTGAAACTCAATTTACCTGTGTGCTAACACATACCTATAAGTCGAGCTAAAATTAATACAGCAGTTAAAACCCAGCAATGCAGTTTGTAAGTTCAATGCTAATTTAATAGCCAAGTAAAAATTTAAAAGGCAAATAATATGATAAAACAACAGCTAATGAGATTGTTAAGTATTAGCCTAATTGTACTTTGTGGATGCAGTAGTAAAGTTAAAGAGGCTCAACACAATGTTACTACCACAAATAAGGTTAGTAATGAGGTTACTATTTCGGCAGAAGAATTAGCGCAATTAAGAGCATCATCTCAACAATGGCAACAAGCCAAAGCAGGCGTTAGACGTTTGCTTGTTATTGAACACGATTTAAAGTTACTTATTAGCCAATTAAATGAAGTAGCGCAACGAGAATCGACAACACAAAGTAATCTAAAGCAAGAGGGGAGCAACCTAAATCAAGACACTACAGCGTCAGAAGAGGCTGTTAATGTGCAAGCCAAAGCAACCGTACAACCTAAAGTAATACAGCCATTGTTTGCCCTGCAGGTCGCATCGGTTACCGATTGGATACGATTAACCCAAAGTTATAATGAAGTGAAATCTAAGGCTACAAAACTATTAGCAAGCCCATTTATTGCCAACGTAGAAACCGCAAAGGTTAAAGGGGTTACTTTTTATCGCTTAAAAATTGGCGCTTATAAACTTCAAAAAAATGCAACGGCAGATTGCGATATACTAAAGCAGCATCAAGTGGGTTGTATTGTTAGTAATTACACAGAACAACCATTAAAATTATAAATAGGCATAGTAATTGCTTTGTTATTGTCATGTTTTTTGAGGATGGCAACTATGCGCCTTTTATTACCGTTATTATTAGTAAACTTAGCAGCATGTAGCTTAACACCACAGCCTGAGCCAAGTGTGAGCACGCCTGCGCGTATAGCAACCATGGCACCTTATACGGTTAACGACTACGTAAATAACTTAACTTATCAGCTTAGTCACTTTAAAGGGCCTTTAAGCGGTAACTCTCGCATTGGGGTAAGCAGCTTTTATTACGCAAACGCGCTAGATTCAAAGCTTCCCAGCGGCCAAGCTGAGGGTTTAAGCCAGCAAATTCAAGAAAGCCTGCTAACACAATTCACTCAATTGGGATATAACACCGTTGAGTACCGTTTAAGTAATAATATAAATTTAGCATCTAACGCCGACAGCGCGCTTAGCAGAGATATAACTAAACTGCGCGAACGTCAGAATATTGACTTAATTATTACCGGCACAGTTACGCGCCAGCAACATGCTTACATTGTTAATGCCCGATTGGTTAATATTAATAATAAACACGTTTTATCAGCTGGCAGTACCGAAATCCCGATTAATGTAATGTGGGGCAGTGAAAAAGTTCAGCAACGCGATAATAATTTATATCGCAGCGAATACTAATTAGGAGCACAAAATGAAAAAGCTATTACTTACATTATGTTTGCCATTGGGCTTTGGGTGCTCACAAATGCTAACAGGCATGAACTCAGACACCACACAAAAAAATCAAAACAACTCAGTACAATTGGCTAATGGCGAGCGTGCAGTGGCAGCCCCAATGACCGACAATCAGGTATATCAGTCGGGGTTAGGGCAACATACTAATTATTCAAAATCGAGCACGCCATCACGTAAAAACATTAATCATTATGTGCGTGGCATAATGCAAAGCATGGTAGAAAACCTACAATATGTGAACGAAAAAACTCCACTGGCCGTTTCAAGTTTTGTGTTTTTAGATGATGATTACAACGACGCAAGTTTGTTAGGAAATCAAATTGCCGAAAGTTTCATGCATGAACTACACAGCTTTGGCATACCTGTTATCGACTTTAAAACTACCGATTATATGCGCGTAACCCCAAGCGGCGACTTTGTATTTAGCCGCGACTACCTTGAACTAAACCAAGATCAAAACTTTAACTATGTTTTAGCCGGTACTTTAGTAAGCCATCAAGGTGGTGTGCTTGTAAATGCACGTATTATTGGCTTAGCTAGTAAAGCCGTAGTAGGAACAGCGCAAGGCTTTATTCCTCAGTCAGTGGTTGATGCACTTAATAGTAGCTACAGAACCGATGGCATTATGCTTAAACAAGCCAGTAAATGAGCGAGGCAATAATGGGTTACAAATTAAATAGCGTTACCGCATTATTTATCCTGCTAGGATTAGCAGGGTGCTCTACTGCGGGTAATAATAAGCAGGTTAAAACTAATAATGCAGACACTCATTTTGATGTGAATGCTCGTTATGTGCATGCACAAGGGCTACAAACGCAGAGCGAATACGACTCGTCGCGACAATTTATGCCGTTAAAACATCATAAAACCTTGGTTAATTATGTAGAGCAAATGGCGCTTGATTTAGTCGACACCTTAGAGTCTGGTAGTGAGCTTGATGAGAGCATAAATATAGCGGTGACAAGCATAGTCGATTTAGATGCCACCCTAAATAACAGCAACCAGCTGGGTAACCAAATATCAGAAACACTCATTCATCAACTACAAAAGTTTGGTTATGGGGTGGTTGATTTTAAAACGAGTGATGCAATAAACGTAAATCGCCGTGGCGACTTTGTTTTTTCACGAGACATAAAAAACCTTAGCAAAAAGCATATGGCAAGCCATGTACTCGGTGGTACGTTAATATACCGCGCTAATGGCGTTACAGTGAATACCCGAGTTATAAACGTAAATAATAAACAAGTCGTTGCCAGTAGCCGAAAATTTATACCAATATACGTTTTAAACAAAGAAGATATCTACTTATCAAGTAATTAAACACAGTTTGCACTTGATCCAAAAAAGACAATGCCGTTATAATTTTAGCCTCAGTTTAGGCCTCTTAGTTAAATGGATATAACGGCCCCCTCCTAAGGGGCAGTTGCAAGTTCGATTCTTGCAGGGGCTACCAGTAAAATCAATGAGTTATGGGGTTGGTGCTTTGAAGTTCAAACTTTATCTAGCACATATGTAGCTGTGCTAACTCAGGCATTCATTTTCAAAAAAAGATTATTAATACTTCTGTATTTTAAACATCTAATTCAATTTATCACTTCAGTCGAATAAATATTACAGCACTAAGTTAAAGCTAGGCCGTGATATAAAAAACTTTATTCAGGTTTTGTCGCGCTGGCGAGTCGTGTTAAACGTAACATGGGTGGTTAATTTTTACGTAGGTTGGGTTGATCAAAGCGAAACCCAACGAAAAAGTATGTTATCAATTAATATCGCTGTTTTGCATTATCGATTGGCTGTCACTCGCTTTAAGTTGAGCATAAAAAAGCGAGTAAATAAATTTACTCGCTGATTATTTTTATTTGACCTTGTAAGCCCTAAGCCCTAAGCCCTAAGCCTATGCCCCTGGGCCACATTCCATACATGAATTTACAATATCTGGGCCAAATTTAAGTTTGGCGTTTAAGTCGCGCAGCGCTGTGCGTAGCCCTTCTTCGATCACTGGGTGGTAATAAGGCATTTCTAACATTTGTGGTACGGTCATTTTGTTTTGTACCGCCCATGCTAGTAGGTGAGCTAAATGCTCGGCTTGTGGGCCGATAAACTCTGCCCCTAAAAATAACCCTGTGCCTTGCTCTGCGTAAACACGCATGTGCCCTTTGTTTTTAAGCATGACGCGGCTGCGGCCTTGGTTTTCAAAGCTTACTTCGCCTATTTCAAAACAGTCGCAGCTGCCTAAGCGAGTGGTGATCTCTTTATAACTTTCGCCAACCATGGCTATTTGCGGGTCGCTAAATACGGCGGCAATTTTTGCTCTGCGTAATCCTGGTTGTACATCGGGGAAGCGTCCAGCATTTTGGCCAGCTATTAGGCCTTGATCGGATGCTTCGTGTAATAGTGGCAGCATATTACTGGCGTCGCCTGCGATAAATATATTTGAATCGCCACATTGCATTGTTTTAGCATTAGCAACAGGTACGCCGCGCTCATCAAGTTCAATACCGGTGTTTTCTAAGCCGAGTTTATCTGTGTTTGGTACGCGCCCCGTTGCGGCAAGTACGTAGTCAAATTGCTCGGTGTGTTTAGCACCTTGTTTGTCGGTGTAAGTAAGCTGCGCTTTGTTGTTTACTTGCATCATGTCGGATACGTTTGAGTCGGTATCAACAAAAAATTCTTCGGCAAATACGGTGTTTGCGTAGTCTTTTACTACTGGGTCGGTAAGGGGGCCAATTGCACCACCAACACCAAATAATTTTACTTTAACGCCTAAACGGTGCAGTGCTTGGCCAATTTCAAGGCCTATAACACCTGGGCCAAATACGGCTACCGATTCTGGAAGGTCGTCCCAGTCAAATACGTCGTCGTTTATAATTAATTTGTCGCCAAAATTATTAAATACGCCAGGGTATGAAGGGCGTGAGCCGGTTGCTATAACAAAGCGTTTAGCAGTAATTATGGTGTGATCATCTATTTGTATGCGGTTTGCGTCTAAAAATTTAGCATAGCCACGAATTTTGTCATCGCTTGGAAGCTCATCTACAGCTTCTACTACAAATCCGGCAAAGCGGTCGCGTTCGCTTTTAACGCGTGCCATCACTTCTTTACCATTAATACGTGGTGCAGAGCTATGTACACCAAATGCAGGTGCCATTGTGATTGAGTGCGCAGCTTCAGCAGCTGCAATTAATAATTTACTCGGCATGCAACCAACTCGTGCGCAGGTAGTGCCGTAAGGGCCTGATTCGATCATAAGTACGTTATTTGTAAATTGTTTAGCATTACGATAAGCACTTAAACCCGCAGTACCCGCACCAATAACAACAACGTCGGTTTGCAATTTTTTCATTATTTTTTCCTTATAAAATAGGGGCAACCAGTGCCCCTATTTATATTTACTAATTGAGCAAAATTATTAATTAAGCAAAGTATTTTTCTAAATCGTCTGAGCCACCAATGTGCTTACCGCCAATAAATACTTGTGGAACGGTTTCACGGCCAGATACTGCTTTAAGGCTTGTTAGTGATGCGCCTGAGCCCATAACAATTTCTTCAAATGCAAAGCCTTTTTCTGTAAGAAGCGCTTTAGCTTTTGAACAGAACGGACAACCAGGTTTAGTAAATACAGTTACTGGCTCTGGTTTAGCTTGCTTAGGGTTGATGTAATCAAGCATTGTATCTGCGTCAGATACTTCAAACGGGTCGCCTGGTAAATCTGGTTCGATGAACATTTTGTCGATCACGCCATCTTTTACAAGCATAGAGTATCTCCAGCTGCGCTTACCAAAACCTAGGTCGTTTTTGTCTACCAACATGCCCATGCCGTCAGTAAATTCGCCGTTACCGTCTGGTAGTAAAGTAATGTTTTGCGCTTCTTGATGCTCAGCCCATGCGTTCATTACAAAGGTGTCGTTTACCGATAAACATACAATTTCGTCAACGCCGTTTTGCTTAAGTACGCCAGCCAGTTCGTTGTAACGTGGTAAATGAGTAGACGAACACGTTGGTGTAAATGCACCCGGTAGTGAAAATACAACAACCGTTTTACCTTTAAAAATGTCGTCTGTTGTTACTGATTTCCATTCATCGTTTTGACGAGTTGCAAATGTAACGCTTGGGATTTTTTTGCCTTCAATATTGTTTAACATAATTTTTGTTCCTCTTGATTTGTTGATAGCCATTATGGCGGTGATTTAAATATAGTTCCAATCGTTTGTTTGTATTAAAGTGATAGGTATAAGCTATCAGCCTGGTAATGAATATGAACTTAAAAGATTTAGAGTATGTAAAAGCCATAGCGCACTTTAAGCACTTTCGTAAAGCGGCCGATGCGTGCTTTGTAAGCCAGCCTACCTTAAGTGGCCAAGTAAAAAAACTTGAACAGGAGCTAGGTGTTACTTTATTTGATCGCTCTACTAAGCAGGTAACATTAACCGCTAAAGGCGAGCGTTTATTAACACAAATTAATGTTATTTTAGAACAAACACAAATACTTAAAGAGCTTGCTGCTACGTCAAACGAGCCGCTACAGGGTAAGTTAACTATTGGTATTATTCCAACCATTGCGCCTTATTTACTGCCGGTATTACTCACTTCAATGAAAGAGGCGTTTATTAATAGTCGCTTTTCGTTTATTGAAATGCAAACCGCTACAATTTTAGAAGCGCTAGATAACGGTGAGCTCGACTTTGCAATTTTGGCTGATGTACCCGAGCTCAAAAAGTACCATAGCGTTAATTTATACAAAGAAGATTTTTTAGTGGCTGTATCACACGATAATTCATTAGCTCAGCAAAAAAAAGTAGCGCTGCGCGAATTACAAGGATGCAGCCTATTAATGTTAAGTGATGGCCATTGCTTTAAAGATCAAGCCCAACAGTTTTGTTTTTCGGCAGGAGTTAATGTGTCGAGCCAGTATCAGGGTAATAGTTTAGAAACATTACTGGCGCTGGTGGCTATGGATGACGGGGTTACATTTGTGCCTAAATTGGCTTGTACTGAGCGCGTAGGGGTTAATTATTTAGCTATTTATCCTAATCAGCAGCGCAATATAGTATTTGCATGTAGAAAGCATTACCCGCATTTATCGGGGGTTGAGCAATTGGGTGAATGGTTGTCGGCTCACCCTAATTTAAAGGCTAAATTAACTAAATCGTTGAATTAAAGGTTTTGGCTAACTATTTCGACTATATCGTTAATTTGCACGCCCGGAAGTGGTGCATTATTAATGCTTACCGCAATGGCACTTTGTTGATATAACTGCTCAACACGAATGCTATTAAGGGTAATTACTTTATGCGGCATAGTATTGCCTAAAGCGTCTGTTAGGTAATTGTGGTGTGCTATGCTAAGTAGTTGACCTTTTTTAAGGCCATGTGCTTTACCTAAGTTAATCACTATGTTGCCCTGATCAAGGTGCATAATTTTTCCTTGAGTAGGCAAGCAGGCCATAGCTGATTGTAAATCGTAACTTAGCGTTTGGTTTATATCGTTTATGCTTTGCCCATAGGATGATTGCCAAAACATACTACTGTTAACATCAACAATAGCGGTTTTTTCAAATGGCCAAATAGCTTGGTTTTTATAGCTATTTTGCCAAAGCTGTTCATAAGTAGTGCCATCAAAAAGGGTAAACTCTATTTGGTAACTACGTTGATAGCTTTCGTCTTGCCAAAAGGCATAGTCGCTATTGAGCTTATCGCTAGTTGATAGGTTGGTTATTTGGCTTAATAAAACGTACTGCGCGTTACTACGCGAGGAAATATCTTCTAGTTGCGCATTAGAGTAGTCGTGTTGCTGTGAAAAATACTTATCGACCTTTATAGCGTTATTGTAATAAGCGATTGGTACAGCGCTCATTTTTGACTTTTGCAATGCGGTATAAATATTTTTGCTAACCGCTTTATCTATGTCAAATATTTGACCCATGCGGGCTTGTTCACGATGATTAAGCTGGCTTTGGGTAACGGCCACAAACTTTTTAAAACTACTTTGTGGGCATTGCTCTGTTTGCGCAAAAATATCTAAGCGTAGTGTAATAGCTAGCTGATTATTATGACGCTCTTCGCTCACAAGTTCTATTTTTTGAATTTCGCCATGGCTGCTTATTTTAAGCTGATCTTGCATTAGCACGCCGTCTACTAAGGTTTGTACCGAGCTTACCCGCGCACCAGAGAACACTAACGCTTGTGTAATGGCATCTTTAATTGCTGCAGATTTAGCTGCGCCTACATCGCTACTTTTAACTTGTGCATGGCCGGTCGATTCATACCACTGCGCTGCAGTAAAAGGCGAAAACGTTAATAAAGCAGTTGCGCTTAATCCTGCAAATACCGATGATAAAAACGAATTCATACATTTACTCCAGTTAAATTTTAGCTATTAGCATAAGTTATACAGCAAGGAGCGTACCAATATTATTTGTGAGTAAATACCACTTAAGTGTCAATGGCATTAAACCTGCATAAGTATCGTATAATTATTTAATTTGTTTTTTAGGGCTAGGTACTATGCGAGTAATGCCATTACTTATCACGTTAGGATGCATAACCTTAAGCGGTTGTAGCAATATGTTTGATAAGCACGTTGAATACAAATATGTAGAGCCAAACAACTACCCAGTATTAAAAGCCGTGGGTTATGCACCTATTAGCCTGCAATCGGGTGTTAATAAGTCGCAAAAGCAGTTAATGGCTATTAAAGCTTCTAAGCTAGAAGCGTATCGAGAGCTTGCAGAGCAAGTGTATGGGCAACAAATTACCGCAGGTACTACAGTTGCAGGTTCAATAGCACAAGACGATTACCTACAAAGCAAAGTGCAGGGCATTATTAAAGGCGCACAAGTTATAAAAGCCTACGCGGTAGACGACACCTATATAACTGAGCTTGAACTAAATATGAAGCGCGTGCACGACCTGTACATAGGCGAAATTAAACCCCGAGAAGTTAAAAAAGTAACTTATTAC